>VGZH01000032.1 GCA_016872645.1 Planctomycetota bacterium
GCGCTCGCAAATTCGGGCGACCCGCAGGCCGTGCCGGTATTGCAGCGAGCCGCGCAGGATTCCGAACCACTCGTGCGAGAAGCGGCGCAGTGGGGGCTCAGGCAACTGCTCCCTTCTCCCTCTCCTCTGGGAAGAGGGTCGGGGTGAGCGTTCCGGTTCGCACGTTGAGTTCGCGATCGAGCCGACAAGCATCTTCGGCTCCCACATCCGATCTTCGTCCACCCGCTTCCAAGGAGAGAGGGCTTACGCATCAGAAGTCGCTCCCCGTCACCCACTCATCTTCTCCCCAGTTAACCCGGGCGCTCCAAGCCCCCCCCGCCTTTGCCTTATCCGAGCAATCGGAATTTCCGCTTCTTGTCAAGCATTCCGCACAACCAGACCGATAAAGCCGAGGAGAGAGTCCTCGCAGCGCGCGGAGAGTCGGAATTAGTGCCCACTCAAGGCGGATTCAGGCGAAATCGGCCGGTCGTGCAGCGAGCAGTCAGGGGGGAGATCATGGGAATGCGTCGAATAAACATGGCCGCCTGCTTGCTGAGCCTGACGTTGTCGGCTCCGGCCGTGGCCCAACCCCCGGCCACCGGATCGCCGATGGACGCGGCCGCCCCACTGGCCCGTGCCGAATACGTCAACGCCAGCCCCACCGACGGCTGGAACCTCGACTGGCAATGGCGTTTCTCCGCCGACGCGGTCTACATGAAACGCAACAACCGTTCGAATGACATCCCGATCATCGATGGGCCCGATACGTTCCGGTTCAGTGATGTCGATTTTGATTTCCAGTACGGCACGCGAGTGTCGCTGGGAATCATGGAAGACGACTACGAGTTCGAAGTCACATTCCTGTCGCTCAAGGATTGGCTGGACAGCCAAAGTGGAGTGCTGTCGCATGGGCTCGACTTCGATGGCCCGGTCGCGTACGGCGCGGCCGCGGCGGGAGCACGGACCGCCGTGGATGCGGGAGTCGATCCGAATTTCTTGACGGCGGGGACGTACTTCTCGCCGCTCCACTCAGCAGCAAGTGCGGCATTGGAATCTGACGCGCTCGATTTCTTGGCGCCCGGCGCATCGTTTCAATCGCACTACCGAGCAGACTTTCAGGACATCGAAGCCAACTACAAGCAACGCAGCCAACCGGGCCGCTGGCTTCGATACGGTTTGGGCTTCCGCAACGTGACGGTCCGCGAAAATGGATTCGCTTCGCTTTCGGGGACGTTCAGCAGCGTGGATGCCGACGGCGTTGGTGCTCCGGGTACAGCGGGGCTAACCAGTGCCGCACTGACCGGCGCCGGACTGACATTTGACACGGGCACGAATGACGGATTTATCGCGAACGACTCGTTGTTGTTCAGCTCGCGAACACTTACACAGAATCGACTCAACGGCATGCAAGCCATCGCCGAGTTTCAGTTCTTGGAGTCTGATCATTTCGACCTCGGCGGCTTTACGAAGGCCGGCGTGTACTACAACGCCGCGACCGGTTCGATCAGCGAGCAGTACGTCGGCTCCGGCAGCAACAGTTCGACCTACACACGCAGCTTGGCTGACGAGAAAAGTGCCGTCTCATTCCTCGGCCACGCGGGAGTGAACGGCCGGCTGCATTTGCGAAGCAACGTCAGCATCGTCGCCGGCTACGAAGCGGTGTACCTCGCCGGCCTGGCATTGGCTCCCGACCAAGTGCAAGCCGCGGCAACTCCCGTCGCCGGTGCCGCGTCGCTCAACCTGCGCACCGACGGCACCATGTTCATCCACGGCGGCCGACTCGGCCTGGAAATTCTCTTTCCGTAGCCCGATAGATGAGATTTCATCGACGATGACCCTGAGTTTGTCCCGCCGGGGACATCAGTGGGTTTTCGAGACGGCGAGAGACCAAGCCCCAGCGGGGCGAACGATTCTTGCCGTGGCGCATCCCGAAACTCTTCCGTCCCTGACAGGCTTCCGAAGATGAGCCTCGATCACTCCCCCACTGTTGAATCGGTGGGCTATTTTCGAGCGTCTCTGACGGGACGAACGCGAACAGGCTCATGAAAACTACGTTGATGACGTTCGCGGCCGTCAGATCAGCCGTGATGGTATCGCCATCATTCACGCTGTCACCACTGCAAGCCACTGTCGCGCCGCAGCGGCGAAAGATTCCGTAAAACTGTCAGAGTCAACGCCGCTGCAGGATGGACGCTCATGCCCGTCTCATTTTCGAATGGAACGCCGCACGGGTAAGAGCGCCCATCTTTGGAATGTGAAGTCGAGTCCAATTCAGCGGGCATGCGGCGGTACGACTGCGATCACGGCCACGATGACCTGGGTGGCCCCTGCGTGGAGCAACGCTCGCGTGCATTCGTTGGCGGTCGTCCCGGTCGTCAGGATGTCATCGACGAGTAGCACCGTCTTGCCGGCGAGCGACCGAGGGCGCGACCAAACAGCAAAGGCGTCCTTCAAGTTGAGCTTACGTTCCGCCGCAGTCAAATCGGATTGATCCAGCGTCCATTTGATTTTGCGAAGCAAGCCTCGGCCGTGCGGTTTGTTCAAACGACGGGCCAAAACTCGGGCCAGCGTCTCCGCCGCGTGATGCCGATGCAGTAGGCGCTTGGTCCAATGCCGCGGCACTGCCACGACGACATCGATCTGTTCCGAGTCGAGTTCGTGACGCGCGTGGAGCCAAAGTAAATTGACGAGTGCCGCCGCCAATGGGGATTCTGTGGACGACTTGGCTCGAATACACGCCGACCTCATCGCGTCGTCGTACAGGCCGCAGCGGATCACCGAGCGAAATCGAAATTTCGACGATCGGCAGTGCGGACAGCCGTCCGTCGGCGCGTGAGATCCGACCGGCAAGCCGCATCGCACACAGCGACGGCTCGGCGGCGGCAACAAGTCGGCCGCGCATTGGTGGCACAGCACGGGAGCAATCAACCGGCCACGGCCATCTCGCTCTTCGAATTCCACTTCACGACGACACCGCGGACACGACGGCGGAAAGACAAAACGAAAGGCCGCTCGACCCAATTGGGTGAGCGGCCGCGCCACCGCTGCAGAAATTTGCCGCAGGTCATTCATTTCTTCGCGAGCTGGACGTGGAAGCCTTTGACCTTCAGCGCGATGCGGTACAGGCTCGTGTCGATTGTCACGTACAAGACGTTCGCTTCGTCGCCGATTCCAAACTCGACGTTGCTGGGCTTGCCGACCGCTTTGTCTTCCGGCTGATTCGGAGCGCCTGTCGGAATGAACGCGACCTCTTTGCCGCTGGGATCAATCACCAACACTCCCGGCCGTTTCAGGCCACGAGCGGTCAGATAGACGTTCCCTTTTTGATCGATCGTCATGCCGTCACAGCCTGCTTGATCTCCGAAGTCGTAGATCGTCTTGCGAGCTCCACCGACCTTGCCGTCGGCATCCAGCGGAAAGGAATAAATCTTCATCGCTCCCGGTTTGGGCTTCTCGTCCGAGCCGATGCGGTCGGTGCCGTTGTCGTGGTCCGCGAGATACATCGTCTTGCCATCGGGACTGATCGCGATCCCGTTCGGCTTGCCGACGTCGTGAGTAATCTCCAGCACCGTGCCGTCGCGGTCGATGCGGTACACCGAGCGGTGTTCGAGTTCGCGCGGCTCGGCCCCGACGTATTTTGGATCGGTGAAGTAAATCCGCCCCAGCCGATCGACGCAGATGTCATTCGGAGCGTTGAACTTTTTTCCCTGGAAACGGTCGATCAACACCGTGCGCTTGCCCGTCTTCAAATCCCAACGAGCCACTCCGCGTCCGCCGTCGTCGGCACCCTCGGCCGCCAGCAATCGTCCTTCGGAATCGCAAATCAGCCCATTGGATTTGTAGCTGTTCTCGGCGAACACGGTCGTCTTCTTCGTCTTCGGGTCGAACCGCAAGATCATCCCGTTGTCTTTGCCCATTGGAATGTCTGAAAAATAGATCGACCCATCCGGAGCAACGGCCGGACCCTCGGTCAGTCCCCCTTCGATCTTCGCCGTTCGAGTGAAAAGGTGTTCGAGCTTTGCGTCGGGCGAAACAATCGCTTCACCGGTCGGCTTGGGAAGATCGGCCGCATGAACGGCTGTCATGGAGATCGCATACAGACACACTACCCACAGCCAACGATTCATCATTGCCTCCTTTGGACTACGGCGGGGCATCGCCGCTTTCGTTTGCTTCTTTAATTCTCACTTCTGTGAACTCTGCAGTCATCGAAAGGGATGCAGCGATGCCCCGCCGCACTCCAAAATCGGACAGCAAGCTATCGCCGACCCAACGCTTCGACAATCAACCGCGAGCGATCTCGAGGAACTGAATTGGTCGATCACAAATGCCCTTCTGTTTGGCCATGTGATGAAGCCAAACCACGAAGCCCGTTTGTGGATGAAAGTAAAGCTCGTGCAAGGCACGCTGTGTCCGATTGCCGCTCTTCATCGCGTAGTGCTCGGCAGGAAGTTGGAAGAACGTGTGCAACTGAAAGCTTGTCGCGCCGCGCAACAGGTATTCGACCGCCATGCGGCCCGTCGTGATGTTGCCAGTCGCCGACCACGGCAAACCAACCCGCAGCGTCAGCGAGGGCGAACACTCCAGTCCACCGTCCTGTGAGCGATTCTTGGAACGCTCGCTGACGCCGCGAGTTCGTTTTTGCTGCCACCGATCGAGCACTCGTAGATTGCGGTCGCTCAGATCCGGGCCACCGTAGGCGACACCGCGATGGCCGTCAAATTCGCGATTCGGATCGAACAGCCGATTCGCATAGATGAAGAAGTCCGGGCGGTCCGTCTCGCCGTGGATCGCGTTGAGCATTTCCAACTGAAAATCATCGTCGAACAGGGCGTTGAACAGCTTCATGCCGATTCGTACTTCGCCGAGTCCGCTGCGCGCCGCCGAGTCGCGCACCAGCTTCGGGACGAAACGCAACCATTCAAGAATCTTGGCTTGCGCCGCCGCGCGGTCGCTGCCTGCCAGCGTCGGGCTGAAATCTTTTTCAAGCGGCATCGGGGACTCACTGGCTTGCCACGCCTCCAGTAACTTCGCGGTCGTGAAGTCGTACTCGGCGATGCGCCATTCCGGTTCATCCGGCGACGGCAAGTGATACTTGCATGACGGGATAATCAGCGTACCGGTCCCACTGGCGATGCGCCGCGCGTCCCGAATCAACTGCAAATAGTCCTCGAATGGTTGCCACCAGCCGCGGCCTTTCCAGGTGATCGTCCAGCCGGCTTCGCCCGATTGACCGACGATCGGCTCTGCCACCATGCGAGCTTCCGGGATCGCCCAGGCCGACATTGATTGGCCCCCCTGCTCGTCCTGCGCGATCACGGTCTTGAGCACGACAAAGCCGAGTCCGGCAGCAACATCTTCCTCGACTTGCCGAGCCGTCATGGACAACTGACCGGAGGCTTTGCCCCACGGATTCTTGAGCCGGAACCCAGCGTGCTCGGCCGTCATGTCGAGACCGTATTCGTCGAGCAGGTACTGTTCGAGCGCAGATGGCAATCCGGCTGTTGCAAACCGTTCGTAATCCCGCTGGACTCGTTGTCGCAGCGAGTCAGACACGGCGAGTGGCTCCGTAGTGTCGAGATGCGACATGATCGGTCGCTACGTTCCGAAAAGGGAATTACGGATGTTGGCCATTGGCTCGCGGCCGAAAAACTCAGACCAAATCCAACTTGCGATGTCGGCGTTGGGGCGGAGCATTGCACTTCGCACAGGTGCCGTACACCTCCAGACGATGACCGCTTTTGATGAAGCCGTTTTGGTTGCAGATTTTCTCCACGATCACGGAGATTGCCTCGTTGGTGAACTCGATCAACTCGCCGCACTTCGCGCAAATCAGATGGTCGTGTTGAGGGTAGCCGTAGTCGTGTTCGTAGACCTCACTGCCGTTCGGTCGCGCGACTTTGCGGAGCAGGCCCGCTTCTTCCAGCAGCTTGAGCGCGCGATACACGGTCGCGCGACTGACGCGACGGCCAGACTTGTCGCGAGCGACCTTCGCGATCAGGTCATCCGCGTCAAAGTGTTCGTGTTGAGCAAACACCTCTTCAATGATGATCGACCGCTCACGAGTCAGCCGCTCCCCTTTCGTCAGCAGAAACTCGCGGAATTTTTCGATGGGAGTCAATTCACCCACAAGACACCTCGTCATTGAAGCCGGTCAAGTCGCCCAATGGAGCAGGTCGACTACGTCAGCCAAAAGATAACGGGCTGGGGTGCGGGACAACATCGAACGCCGATGTTATCCCGCACCCCAGCCCGTAAAGTTGGTCTTTGGCCAGCGATCAGGCTTCCAAGTCGATGCCGTGGCTGTCAAACATCTTCAGCATCGCCGCTTCGAGCTTGGCATCCGTGTCGTAGGTGCCAGCATCAATCTCGGCCTTGATGCGAGCCAGTCGCTCCGCGCGTTGAGACGCTGCGGTTCCCTCGGTCAACTTGCCCATCAATTGGCCGGCGGCGGAGAGTTCGACTTCATCTTGCGGTACTTCCAGCGGTGGCTTGCTGGCGGCATTCGTCGGACCAGTCGCTGGACGGGCTCCTTGAATCGGAGTCGCATTGGGGATGAATCCAGGGCCTCGGACTTCCATGTCGCCTCTCCTTGCCGGACTGGCATCTGGGGGGGTATTGCGACGACGACGAGAACGGGCATCATCCTTTTCAGGCTGATCCTTCCGCTCGGCGTCATCACCGTGGGGAGAATGCGGGGCATGGTATCGGAGATTGGAAAAACGGTTCAACGGGGTTTTGGGGTTCCCCGGCTCGATTGGCTCCGATTCGGATGACATGTTGATTCCTCAAAGTTGGCGGAGGTCAGCGAGCGGGATCGGTCTCGGTGGCAACGTTCCTTGCGAATCGTTCCGTATCCGACGGGCGTGGCCCGGCCGCGGCCTCACTGAGGATTTATCGTCACCGGCAAATTCCGCCGATGAGCCGTCTGCAACCGATCCTGGCAAACTTTGAGGGCGCGCGGTTCGTCACGCAGTTTCTGCCGATTACGCCGCAACCGGCATTTCTTTTCGGCACTTCCTACGCCGCTCTTCGCTCACACGCGCCCCTGGCAAACCAGCCAAAGTTTGCGGATTGTGTCGCCGATACCACTTGTAAGGGTCGTAGCGCCGGTCTGCGCCGACGTTGTCCCAGCCGCGAGATCGTTCTCGAACAAGGTAGCCAGCATGTCATTTACCAAATCGCAGCCGACACGTCTTCGCCGGCTCGGCAGTGCAGGACGCCGACTCTTGCGACGTCTGACTTTTGGCTCAGTGCTGGGAACCTCCCTGTTGGGTTGCGCCACTAATCCAGAATTGAAATATCTCGGCGACGACAAAGAGTTGGATTACTACAAGGCAACCGCCACTTCCATCGACTACCCGGCGATCGATACGCAAACCTCCCCGGAAGCCGCCTACGCCAAACGACCGCGCACAGTGCTTGATCGCGAGAAGGAAGAGGTTTGGGAAATCTCGCTCAGCCAAGCGATTCAATTGGCGATCCAGAACAACAGCATCATCCGTTCGCGAACCGCCGTCGGCGCACCATCGACCATTCTGACAGCCGGCGAACGGGCTCCATCCACCTACGATCCTGCCATTCAAGAGACCGGCGTCTTGTTCGGCGGGCGAGGAATCTCCGGAGCACTGCAGGCTTTCGACGCGACCTTTGAAACGACGATGACCTTTGGAAAGTCCAAGCTTCCTCAAAACTTAGACCCTAGTCCCGTCCAACAAGACACCGACACCGGACTTCTTGAATCCCGATTGTCCAAGACATTCGCCTACGGTGGTTTAGTGGCCTTGAACCACACAATGAATTACTCGAACGCCAACCCGGCGACTGGCTTGGCGTTTCCATCCGCTTATTCAGGCTTTGTCCGAGCGGAATACCGTCAACCGTTGTGGGCTGGTGCTGGAACCGAGTTCACGCGCATCGCGGGGCCGATCTCACAAAGTTTTGGCGGATTGAGCGGCGTCAACCAAGGTGTCGTGATTGCGCGGATCAACCAAGACATCACACTTGCGGACTTCGAAGCTCGCGTCTTGCAGATGCTCAAGGACGTCGAGGACTTGTACTGGGAGCTTTATCTTCGATATCGCGAATACGACACGGCGGTGACGAATCGGAACAGCGCCTTGCAGTCTTGGCGTGAGGCTCATCGCATCCTCGAGGCGGGAGGCAAGCCGGGCTTCAAGCCGTCTGACGAGGCTCAGGCCCGCGACTTTTATTTCCAGAGCCGCTCCCTGGCTGAGACGGCGCTGTCAGACATTTACTCTGCCGAAATTGCTTTAAGACGGATTGTCGGTCTGTCGGTCAATGACGGACGGATGATGCGTCCCAGCGATGAACCGACAACGGCCGCATTTCACCCAAGCTGGGAGACGTCGCTGACAGAAGCTCTGACGCAACGCGTTGAATTGCGAATGCAGAAGTGGAGTATCAAAAGTCTCGAATTGCAGTTGTGTGCGGCGGAGAGCCTGACAAATCCACGACTCGATTTCGTTTCAGACGTTCAGGCCAATGGACTCGGCGATGGCCTGCTCGGGAGTTACAACTCACCGAATCAGTTCAGCACCGTCTACGGTTCGATGGCAACTGGCAATTTCCCCGGCTGGAATTTGGGCTTTGTCTTCCAAATGCCGCTCGGCTTCCGAGCCGCACACGCCCAGGTTCGCAATATCGAGTTACGACTGGCGAAGGCACGCGATCAACTTCAAGCCCAGGAGATCGACATCAGCCACGAAGTCGCTCAGGACTTCCAGAACATCGCAGTGCAGTACACGACGGCACAAACGAACTTCAATCGGTTCCGCGCCGCTCAACAGCGCGTGCAACTCTTCCGAGCGGAAGTGGAGGCCGGAACCAAGACCTTCGACGTGCTCCTGCGAGCACTCGGCAGTCAGGCCGAAGCCGAAGTCGCGTACTTCCGCAGCTTGACCGAGTACAACAAAGCCATCGTCGCGCTGCACTATCACAAAGGGACGTTGCTGCCCTACGACGATGTCTGGCTCGCCGAGAGCGACTGGACTCCGGAGGCATACCGCGATTCGTTGCGTCATGCATGGGCACGTACTCACGCCCACGACGCTCCACAACTCGACACCGAACCGGCGGAATTTGTCGCTCAACCGGACTGGCACGCCCAGGAATCTGCGGCTCCAAATGGCACGCCGCCGGAGCCTGCCGTGCCGTACGAAACCGAAGTCGAGTTACCACCGCGACCAGCCCCTGCCGCCAAGTAGCTCAGGCCCTTGTGGCCCGGGTGGTTCGCGGCGATGCAAGCATCAACCGACCCACAAGGTGTCGGGCGACAGTGCGAGAGGCGTCGGCCACGTCGCATCACGCCAGAATTTCGCGGACCACTCGACACTCGCGTTTGGCAGTTAGTGTTTGCTCTTGCCCGTTGTGGATGTAGGCCAGCTTGGAATGATCCAGACCGAACTGATGCAGCAGCGTGGCTTGGAAGTCATTCGCGGTGACGATGTCCTTGACCGCGCGATGTCCGAACTCATCGGTTTCGCCGAAGGTCATTCCAGGCTTGATCCCTCCGCCAGCAAGCCACGTCGAAAACCCTTGGCCGTTGTGATCTCGGCCGCAGGTCGCGGGATCCCCTTCGGTCACCGGTAGTCGACCAATCTCGCCCCCCCAGTGCACGATCGTGCTGTCGAGTAATCCGCGGCGTTTCAGATCGGTGACCAGTGCGGCGGCCGGTTGATCGGTCTGTTTGCAGACCGCTGGCAGAGCCGTGCGGATGTTGGTGTGGTTGTCCCACGGTTGCCCTGCGAGGAATAACTGAACAAAGCGAACACCGCGTTCCACCAACCGTCGAGCGATCAGGCAGCGCGTGCCGTACTCGCGCGTTTCGTTCTTGTCCAAGCCGTAGAGTTTCTGCGTCTCTTCGGTCTCCTGCGACAGGTCGAGTGCTTCCTTCGCCGCTGTCTGCATGCGCGCAGCCAACTCGTACGACTGAATGCGTGCTTCGAGATCAGCCTCGCCGGGATGCAGTTCGAGGTGTCGGCGATTTAAGACTCGCAGCAGGTCGAGATTCTGAGCCTGCAATGACCCCTTCAAATGCGGCGGCGGGTCGAGGTTGAGAATCCGAGGCTCCTGAGCACGCAGTACCGTTCCTTGAAAGAGCGGCGGCATAAATCCATTCGACCAGTTCAGCACACCGTCGACCGGATGCCCACCGGGATCGCTGAGCACCATGTACGCCGGCAGACTTTGGCTCTCGCTGCCCAGCGCGTACGTCAGCCATGCTCCCAGCGTCGGCCGACCGGTCACGGCCGGGATGCCCGCCTGCCAGTAGCGAATCGAAACTTCATGCCCATTGTGCCCGGAGTGCATCGAGCGAATCACGCACAAATCGTCGACGACCTGAGCGGTGTGCGGCAACAACTCAGAAACCTCGGTCCCGCAGTCACCGTGCTTCACGAACTGAAACGGCGAGCCGAGCAGCTTCTTGCTGGCTCGATTGACGAAGCTATAGACGACCTCGCCGGGATAATCGGTCCCGTTGAATTTCGTCAGCTCCGGCTTCGGATCGAGCAAATCCATGTGCGCCGGTCCGCCGTGCATGAACAGCGAGATCATCGCCCGGGCCTTCGCTTCACCCGACGCCTGCTTCGGCTTTAAGTCGAAGGACTGCGGCTTGAGCTTCACTGTCGGCGGGACGGCCAGCAAATTCTCCTGGTTCAGCAACCAAGCCAGCGCAACGCCGCCGATGCCAAGCGTCCCGTTCGCGAGCAGTTCGCGTCGTGTCGGTCGGAGTCTGCCAAAGTTGTCGGGCATCGTTGATTCCTCAATCGACGTACAAGAATTCATTCGAAGTGAGCAGAGCCTGACACAGGTCGGTCAGAGCCTGCAATTCGGGATCGGTTCCCGAAGATATTTCGGTCAAGGTCGCGAATTGCTGCCGGAAGAATCCGCACACGGCGGCGAATTCGGACGGAGTGATCGGGCGGTGATACGCGATCTGCCATACGGCGGCGATTTGATTCGTCAGTGGCGGAGCGGGCTGACCAGGGAATCCCTTGTCAGCAGCCCACGCGACCTCTTTGCCGTCAGTCCCTTTCAGCTTGATCGTGATCGACCACGCGAACGAATCGGAAGTGACTGACTCGCGGCAGTCAGTGATGAAGTCGAGCGTGTCACCCGCCTGCACTTCGATCGCGGCGACGTTGGCATCGACCGTTTTATGCTCGGCGATCCATTCGGCGGCGAGTCCACTGCGGCTGGAGACGACTCGGCTGCGGACACCATCGCCGTTTTCACTCGGATGATGCAGGCTGCCGGAAATCGAAACGGTGCCGCCGATCGGAGCGGTCCAGCGACGAATCGGCGAGTGCTGTTGATCGTTGCCCGTGTGGCCACCAGCCGCATTCAGGAATGAGTAACCAATCGCGGGATCAGGCACGACCGGACCACCTTGCCATTGCGAGCCGGTCCAGTGCGGAAATTTGGCGAACGACTTCGTCCGTTTCGTTGAGTCATCAAATTCACCGTAGCCGATCTGCCAGAGATCGCTCGGACGCGGTGGCAGCAGGCTGCGGTCGAGTTCACCAGCACGACGCGCCAGCGGATGATCTGATGTCGGCGGCGTTTCCAACCCCTCGTTGGCGTGTCGGGCGAGTTCGGCGTCCCGCCATGTCGCCGCTTCCTGTCGAACTCGCGCGGCTAGCGAGCCGGCTTGCTTCAACGCGAACTCGCTGTTCATCAGCATCAGCGATTGAGTCGCGACGGTCGATGCCGGACGCTTGTCGCAGTTGCATTCCATGACTGGTGCGTCAAACGCTCGCATCAGCGTTTCCGGTTTGCTGCGCTTCTGTTGCACGTAAATGCTGCGGCGCGACATGTCGTTCACGATGACCTGCCCGACGAAATCCTCGGCAACGGAAATCGATTTTCCGAACATCGCATTGGACAACGAGCCACTCGCCGCAAGGACTCGATCGCGCATCACCTCGGCCTCCAGTCGCCGCACGCTCATCCGGCCGAGCAACAAGTTACTTGGATCAACCGCATCGAGTTCCGGTCGCCGAGCCGCCGATTGCCGGTAGACCGTCGAGGTCATCAGCAGACGATGCAGACGCTTGAAGGAGAGCTGCGAGGGAGCCGCGGAATTGCCTTCACTCTCAACTCTCGTCTCTCGTCTCTCGATCATTTCCGACGCCAGCCAATCCAGCAACTCCGGATGCGTTGGCCGTTCGCCGAGTTGCCCGAAATCGCCGGGGGTGCCGACGAGACCACGACCGAAGTGATGCATCCAAAGTCGATTAGCCAGCGCTCGTGGCAACAACGGATCGCGGCCGCTGACGAGATGCTTCGCAAACGCCAAGCGGCGGCCGGTCGAGTTGATTGCCGGGTCGTTGACCGGAAATTCGATGAGCTGACCGGGCGGGGTGGCGATCTCCAACATCGCGGCCTTCACGATATCCTTCGGCTGACGATGATCCCCACGATGAAACAGGTGCGTCGGCGGCGGTTCGCCATCTTCCTCGGCGAGGCAGTGCAAAAACTCTTCGACCGGCTTTTTGGCTCGCATCTCGGCCATGCGCGCGTCGAAGCCTTTCAACTCATCGGCCTCTTTCGGCAAGTACTGGTACAGCACGCCGGGGGAGATGTTGACACTGGGCCGCTCCTTCAGAAGCTGCTGTTGCTCCGGCGTCCGCTTGTCGGCGGCCGTGTTGTAGGCGTCGCGCAATTTACCGCGCAGTTCTTCGGGATGCTTGGCGAGTTCTAATTCGAGAGCCTTCGCCATGTATTCGGTTTGTTTGGTGTCCTTCTGGGCAGCGACCTTCGCGACGTCGGCTTCGATCGCGGCCGACGCCGTCCGATCGGCATCCGTGTACAGCGTCTTCAGCCGACCCTGCCAGCGTTTCCAATTCAGAGACGGCTCGAAGATCGCCCGCAACCGGTAGTAGTCAACTTGAGAGATCGGGTCGTAGCGATGGTCGTGACACTGAGCACATCCCACCGTCAGGCCCAGTAGCGACGAACTGACCATCTTCAATGTTTCTGCCACCACCGCGTTCTTCGCCAAATCTTGATCGACGGAACCATCGCTGGTGCCATCGGAGACCATGCGGAGGAAACCGGTCGCCGTCAGCCGGTCAATTTCGGAGGGCGACAGATTCGCGAACTTGCCGTTGAGAAATTCGTCGCCGGCCAATTGCTCGACGATGAATTCGTCGATCGGTTTGTCGTCGTTGAGCGCGCGAATAACCCAATCCCGATACTTATAGGCCCATGGCCGATCAACGTCCGCGTTCGAGTAGCCATCCGAGTCGGCGTAGCCCGCTGCGTCCAACCAGTGCCGTCCCCACCGTTCGCCATAGTGCGGCGATGCAAGTAACCGGTCGATCACGCGCTCGTAGGCGTCGGGTTCGTTGTCGTTGACGAAGTCCTCCACTTCGTTGTGTGAAGGCGGCAAACCGAGCAGATCGAAATACGCTCGCTTAAGCAACGTCCCCTTCTCTGCTTCCCGTCCGAACGAGAGATCACGTTCCTGCAGCTTCGCGAGAACAAAGACATCAACCGAGCTTCTCGCTTCGAGCTTCGGATTTTTCCATTGCGGCACTGCTGGTCGGATTACCGGTCGGAATGCCCAGAAAGAACGTTCCTCTTCAGTGATTCCCAGTCCTTTACCGATCTCGGTTGGCTCGGCGCGAGTCGTCTTCGCACCGGCCGCAATCCACTTTTCAAGCAACTCGACTTCGCGCGCTGAGACCTTTGTCTGCCCCGGAGGCATTTCACCCGACTTGATTCGCCGCAGAAACAAACTCGCGTCCGGCTTGCCCGGTTCAATCGCAGTGCCCGACTCGCCCCCTTTGATCATCAACCGTACCAGTCGCAAATCGAGCTTACCTTTCAGTTCTTCTTCCGCGCCGTGGCAGTCAAAACAGTGCGCCTTCAAGATCGGCCGCACATGAGTTTCGAATGTCAATTCCTGGCTGCGGCTCGGCTGGCCTGCGAGCAACATCGCGGCAATCACGAGACTCAAGTGACGCACGGAGCGCAAAACACACATGAGGGCAACCTTGAACGGCGGTTAGGTGGGAGCCGAAGAATCGGCCAGTGGGCGGGGGACATCCTGAAACGTCGCGAACATTCTGCACGAGTCAGGCTTCTAGCTCAACCGTGAATTGTCGAGCCATCAACTCGGAATGGGCCACGCCATTCCCGCCGAGAACCCCCCATCGACCCGCACAACTTGGCCGGTCATAAACGCGGACGCCTCAGAAGCCAAGAAGACGGCAGCACCGACCATGTCTTCAACCTCGCCCAGCCGGCCAAGCGGTGCGTTGGCTTTGCCCCACTCAAGCATCGTCGGATCGGACCACAGCTTGCGAGTCAGATCAGTCAAGATGAAGCCCGGCGCGAGCGCGTTGACTCGCACGCCGCGCGGCCCCCATTCGGTCGCAAGTCCGCGCGACATCGCCGAGATGCCGAACTTCGTCATCGCGTACGGCGTCACGTTTTTCAGCGGCGAAAAAGTGTTCAGCGAGTCGATGTGAATTTGCGAACCAGATTTTTGCTCGAGCATCACCTTGCCAACTTCAACCGCCATCCAGAAGGCACCGCGCAAGTTGATGTCGATGATGAAGTCGAACTCTTCTTCAGTGTAAGTCTCGGCGGGCTTGCGCTTGTTGACTCCAGCGACATTCAGTAGCACGTCGATGCGGCCGAACTGATCGGTGACTTGCTTCACACAACACGCGATGTCGGTTTTCTTGGCGGCATCGCAGACAAGCGGTACCACCGGATTCGACGGCGAACCAATCTCGGCGGCAGTGGCTGCCAAGGTGCTGGCTTCACGACCGGTGATGATGACCTGGGCACCGCGCGCAGCGAAACCCGCTGCAAGTGCCTTGCCGATACCGCGACTCCCTCCGGAAACAAGCGTGATTTTGTCAGAGACAGAAAACAGCGGGTCGGTGGTCACCGGGTGTCCTTTCGAGAGGGGCACGGCGCCAGCCACCGACGCCGCTCAGATCGCCGGTCGCAAATCATTTTGGTGGCGTTGGAATACTTCGGATCGTGTTGTAGGCGAAGTTAATATTTTCCGACTTCTGGATCGTTCGCAGGATCTGCGTGTTGAGTCGGTCCTGGATCGTCGGCCTGCGGCGCGGGTGAACCAGAAAACGAAGTGTCAGATCGATCCCGTTGGCAGCCGCCCAAGTGCGGACGACCGGATCGGTCGAATCGGCTTGAATCGACAACTCCGACGACATCTTTTGAATTTGGGTAAACGCGATCGCAGCGGTCTGTTTGATCTCTGGCTCCTCGAGCGCGATGTTTTGCAGCAGATCGCGAGCCTTTTCCCAATCGCTTTCGTAGGTCACGGTGTAGACCATTGAGCACCAAACATACGGAAACCCGCGCGTGTAATTGACCAGCGGCTGCTTGAAAACTTGATTGTTCATCAGCACGACAAGTCCGCCGGTCAAACTACCGCTGATCGTGGCGGTGTCAGCCAGCGGAGCACACTGCAGGAGCGTCGTGTGCGTAAAGGTGATGTCCACGACCTCTCCTTGATAATTGCCGATCGCGACCCAGTCGCCGTTGCGATAGCCGCGCGATCCCTTGATGAAGAACCACGCAGCGAAGCTGGCGACCAATTCTTGCAGAGCGATCGCCAGTCCGGCGACCGACAGGCCGAGCAGTGTCAGCAGGTTCTGGTATTGGTCCGCGAAGACGAAGACCAGGCCGACGACGATCGCCAGCGCGGTCAGCAACGACAGCACTTTGTTGAGGTAGTACCGTCGCTGCGGATCGCTGACTCGACGATTGACGACCACTCGCAGCACCAGCATCGTCAACAGGACGGCCGCAAAAATGATCATGAGCCGCAATATTTGCTGCCACCAGCGCCCCAGTTCCCGCTCCTCGTTCAGAGCTTGCGATTCCTTGGTCTTGGCGGTCGCCTCTGCCATCAGCATCTCTTCGCGAGTCGCGAGAATCTGGTCAGACAGTTTGCGGCTTTCATCCGTGATTTGTTGACGTTCGGACCAAAGGTTCTTTTTCAATTCCTCCGACAAACCGCCCTGCATCGACAGCTTCTTCTGAACCTCATCGCTGTCCTTGCGGACCCGATTGAGTTGAGCTTGCAGCAGCCCGACTTCCTTCCGAAGCGATGCGGCCATTTGTTTGGCGAGATCCGCCTCCTCACGGGCGTTTTTCGCCTGCGAGAGTCTCTTGAAGAAGGACTCCAACCAAACGGCCGAGTCTTTTTCTGAAGAGGTTTCGGCACTGCGTTGCCGCAGATCTTCCTCTTTCTGCACCAAATCGAACGCTTCCTGGGCCCGTTCCGCGAGTTGTTTGGCCGAGGCCGATTCCGCTTTGGCGTCGGCCAGTTCCTCAGTCGCTGATTTGACGGCAGCTTCCGCTTTCTCCTTGGCTTTTTCGTCATCCGCAGCAACCGCTTCGGCAAGTTGACCCTTAGCCTCCTCCAACGACTTGGCCGCGGTCAATTCACTTTGCTCGGCCTCGTCACGTTCGACCAGCCTGCGTGCCAACTCGCGTTCCGCTTTGGTGAGCGGTGTCTCGGCCTTTGCCGGAGCAGATTCCGACTTCGCAGTGGCAGGCTCAGCGGAATCGCGCTCCTGCGCGGCAAATGCCGACACGGCGGTCAACCACAAACAGAGTCCAACCAATGCTCGTCGCCACATCGAGATCTCCGTACTCTGACGTAGGCCGCCTGAATTCCTGCTACCCCACGACTAACCGCGTTTGTCCAACGGTGCGAAGGATCGCATCGTCGGGCCGGTGTAGACTTGCCGGGGACGATTGATTCGGCTCGTCGTGTCCGCGTTTTGCTCGCGCCAGTGAGCAATCCAGCCGGGCAGTCGGCCGATCGCGAACATGACTGTAAACATGTTCGTGGGAATCCCCATCGCGCGATAAATGATGCCACTATAAAAATCGACGTTGGGGTACAGCTTGCGCTCGATGAAGAATTCGTCATGCAGCGCGACTTCTTCGAGCTTCTTGGCAATGTCGAGCAATGGATCATCGATGCCAAGCTGTCCAAGGATTTCGTCACAGGTCTTCTTGAGGATCGTGGCCCGCGGATCGAAGTTCTTATAGACGCGATGACCGAAGCCCATCAACTTGAAGCCGCTGTTCTTGTTCTTGGCCATATCCACGTATTTTTTGTAGTCGGATCCGTCGTTACGAATCTGCTCCAACATTTCGAGCACGCTTTGATTGGCTCCACCGTGCAGCGGTCCCCAGAGCGCGCAGATTCCGGCCGAGATCGAGGCGTACAAATTCGCCTGGCTGCTGCCAACGATGCGGACGGTCGAGGTGCTGCAATTCTGCTCGTGGTCGGCGTGCAGAATCAGCAGCTTGTTGAGTGCTCGCACCCAGACGTCGTTGACTTTGTACTCCTCGCACGGGATCGCAAACATCATGCGCAGAAAGTTCGCGCAGTACGACAGTTCGTTTTGCGGATAAATCGTCGGCTGACCGATCGACTTCTTGTAGGCGTAGGCCGCGATCGTCTTGGTCTTGGCGAGCAGGCGGATGATGTCTTGGTCGGGATCGTCGCGATCGACGTTCGGATAAAATGTCGAGAGCGAGGCAACCATTGAGGACAGCACCGCCATTGGGTGCGCGGTCGGCGGAAAGCCTTCGTAGAACTTCTTCATGTCCTCGTGGATCATGCTGTGCCGCGTCAGCTTCTCGCGAAAGACGCCGAGCTGTTGCGGATTCGGCAGCTCGCCGAAGATCAGCAGATGCGCGACTTCGACGAACGAGGCGTTCTCGGCCAAATCTGCGATGTCGTAGCCCCGATACCGCAGGATTCCCTTCTCGCCGTCGATGAAACAGATCGAGCTTTTGCAGGCCCCGGTATTGCCGTAGCCTGAATCCAGCGTGATTGCGCCGCTCTTGGCTCGCAGGGTCGTGATGTCGATACCAACCTCACCCTCGCTGCCGACGACAACGGGCAGGTCGAATTCTTTCCCATTCAAAATCAACTTCGCGTTGTCCATGAGTCTTCCGAATTCTTTCTCTTTAGGCCAATCCTGCGAGCGGGGCGGGGGGGATGGGCGGAATGGTTTCGATCAGGCGCATTGTGGTGGCCCGGACGTGATTTTTCCAACCCGCACCACGGATGAATTCGCTGACGGACTGCAGGGGTGCCGAGCCCGAATCCACATCGGGGCAAAGCTCCGTTACAGTCCCGCACTTTCCAATCTTTCCTGGCGAGGGTTCGCGGCCGATGGCAGTGTTGATGCAGATTCTGAAGGCGTGCAAGAGCTACGGCGAGCAAGTGCTGCTGGACAATGCCGAAGCCACGCTCTCCGACGATGTGAAGGTTGGCTTCGTCGGTCGCAACGGAGCGGGAAAGAGCACGCTGCTCCGCGTCCTGCTGGGGGAAGAGGAACTCGACAGCGGCGAAGTGACTCGGCATCCCAACCTGAAAATCGGCTACCTGCGACAGCACGATCCGTTTCTGCCGGGTGAATCGGCTCACGACTTCTTGATCCGTGACAGCGGCCAGCCTGAATGGAAGTGCGGCGAAGTCGCCGGTGAATTCGAACTGAAAGGGGACTACCTCGAAGGCCCGGTCTCACGCCTGTCTGGTGGGTGGCAGACGCGCGTCAAACTGGCGGCACTGCTGCTGCACGAGCCGAACCTGCTGCTGCTCGACGAGCCGACCAACTTCCTCGACTTGCGCACGCAGATCCTGCTCGAACACTTTCTGCGGCACTTCAAAGAGGCCTGTCTGATCGTCTCGCACGACCGGGCGTTTCTGAATGCGACCTGCGATCACACGCTCGACCTGTCGCGCGGAAAGCTGACGATGTATCCCGGCAAGATCGATGCCTTCTTGACTTACCAGAAGGAACAGAACGAACACTTGCTCCGCTCGAATGCGGCGATCCAGGCCAAGCGTCGCGATCTGGAAACGTTCATCGCCAAAAACAAAGCGCGCGCCAGCACCGCCACGCAGGCTCGGTCTAAATCCAAGCAGCTTGAACGACTGGAGCTCTCCGATATCGCCTCGGAGGAGCCGACGGCCTACATCCTTGCCCCGGTTGTCGAACCACGACAAGGCCCCGCCGTGCGGTGCAAAGATTTGACGATCGGATATCCCGAACGCCAGGTCGCCAGCGGCATCGACGTCGAGATCGATCACGGATCGCGAGCGGTCATCGTCGGTGACAATGGCCAAGGAAAGACGACGTTCCTGCGAACGGTCGTCGATTCGCTCAAGCCGCTGGCCGGCGAAGTGAAGTGGGGATTCGGATGCTCTATCGGAGTCTATGCCCAGCACGTCTACACCAGCCTGCCAGAAAAGGACACCGTGCTGGAGTACCTTCAGTACCACGCCATGTTCGGAACAACGACTCAAAAGATTCTGAACGTCGCCGGAGCAATGCTCTTCCGCGGTGATGCCGTTCAAAAACGAATCGCGATTCTGTCGGGAGGTGAGCGCGCGCGAGTCTGTCTCGCGGGGTTGTTGCTGTCGCAGTACAACGTGCTGGTTCTTGACGAGCCGGGCAATCATCTCGACGTCGACACGGTCGAGGCGCTCGCACAAGCGCTGATCGATTACAAAGGGACAGTGATCTTCACGACGCACGATCGGCATTTCATGAAGCGGGTCGCCACCTGCGTCATCGAAGTCCGCGACGGCCGAGTCACCAACTATGGCGGTGGCTACGATGCCTACCTCTATGCCGTCAACAAAGAGATCGACGATGGCGAGCGCGAACTGGCAACACGGCTCAGCAAAGCCCCACTGGCAGCTCGTAATGCCCCAGCCACTCGCGCGCCTCGCCGCGATGATCGGGCGATTCGCAAAGAAATTGCCACTCTTGAAAAAGTCATCGCACGCTTCGACGACCTGAAGAAGAAAGCCAACAGCCAACTTTTGCAAACGTGCGACGCCGCCGAGTCTCTCCGCCTGCACAACGAAGTAACCAACCTGACTTCGCAGCTCGAAGAGGCTGAAGAGCGATGGTGCCAGCTACAGGCCGAAATGGAAGAGTCCGGGTGACCAACCAGTTCCGCTTCTGCGGCTCATTGAGCACATCGGCCAACTCCACACATGCGCCACGAGCATTCATGACGACACCAAATTGAACTCTTTGCTGCGGCGTGGTTGTTGGACAGCATGCCACTCGTCTCAAAGGCCAGACTCCTTCTTGGCAAGAGATTCTGTCCCACGGATCTGTCCCCTCAACAACCCTGTGCGACCAAATCCAGCTGCCCAGCGCCACCATTTTCAACCGTCGTCAACATCTTCAATCATGTTCCCGAAAGACTGACATCCCGTTACCGGGAATCTGCGACTCTCAAGGCCGCCGCGCTCAACGGCGAGACAAATCAGGCCGTGGCATCTCTTGAGAAACCTCTGAACTTTGACAAGCAACTGTTGCTTTCGCCGTGTCGCTCGTGCTCTATTAAGCCTCGAAAAAGAGTGCGTATCATATTGCGGCAAATAACCCTGAACTCAGGAACACATCTGATCGTTCTATGTGGTGGGATGTTACTGACATCGATCAGTGCCACAGGGGGCTTCGTCGCCGTGTCACCGAGACCGTGACATTAAGGCGACCTCCCATCACAACCTGAAACCGCGAGTGCTCCAATGCCAGTTCGCTTTCCACATCGGCAGCTTGTTACGCCCTGGACCGCGCTGTCATTCGCGATCATCGGACTGTTGGTCTCGACCGATCGGGTTGGAGCCGCCGACGCGCCGGAATTTCTGCGAGGTCTGAATCTCAACGGCCCGCCAGTCGCGATTGACGGACATCCGTGGGAGGGAAGTGACTCGAACAATTACGTCTGCAAAGACAAGGCATTCGAGAATCAGAAGGTGCCACTGGTGCCTGCCACCGACCCAGTGCGGGCGAAGATGATCCGCTCCAGCCGTTGGGGCGGGAATCGAATCGAGCTGACCAATCTGCCCAACGGAACCTGCACTCTGTTCTTGTACGTATGGGAGGACAATGAACCTGAGACGTACAACATCGCGGTCAACGGCCGCGATGTGCTGCGGCGGTACACCAGCGGAACGGCCGGGCACTGGGAAAAGCTGGGGCCGTGGACGGTCGAGGTGACGAAGGGGTCGATCGTGTTGACCAGCCAAGGAGGCGCGGCAAATTTTTCGGGCGTCGAGATTTGGAGCGGGCGGTATGACGGTTCCGATCTCGGTTCGTTTAAACCCGACGATCTGGCCTTCTTTGAGAATCGCATTCGGCCGTTGCTGGTGAAGCACTGCTACGAGTGTCACAGCGCGGAAGCTAAGGAGCTGCAAGGCGAATTGCTGCTCGATTCGCGCCCCACGACACGGCGCGGCGGAGCCAAAGGCCCGGCCGTTGTGCCCGGCAATCTCGATCGCAGCCTGTTGATCGAGGCGGTGCGTTACAAGAACGAAGCGATGCAGATGCCACCCGACGGCAAGCTGACGGCGGCGGAGATTGCGGACCTCGAGCAGTGGGTGAAAATCGGCGCCCCCGACCCGCGCGCCACAGCGACGAAGTCGGCCGGCAAGCTGATTGATGTTGCGGCGGCGCGGCAGTTCTGGTCGCTGCGGCCGATCGCGAATCCGCCGATCCCGGCGGTAAAGAACCACAGCTGGCCAGCCGGTGACATCGACCGGTTCATTCTCGCCAAACTGGAGGAGCAAGGCTTGTCGCTCGCTGCGGATGCCGACAAGCGGACGCTGCTCCGCCGCGCGACGTTCGATCTCACCGGGCTGCCGCCGACGCCCGAAGAGATCGGCTCGTTTCTTCGCGATGAATCGCCGCGAGCGTTTGAGCTGGTCGTGAATCGATTGCTCGATTCGCCGCGCTACGGAGAGCGGTGGGGGCGACATTGGCTGGACGTTGCACGCTACGCGGACACGGCGGGAGACAACTCGGATTATCCCATTCCGCAGATGTTCCGTTATCGCGACTGGGTGATCGCGGCGTTCAACCGCGATCTGCCGTACGACGAATTCGTGCGCGATCAACTTGCCGGCGACCTGCGCGGCGGAGCGACGGACGAAGAGAGATTTCAGCGGATCATCGCCACCGGGTACATCGCCAACGCGCGGCGGTTCGGCTCGCGCGTCGACGACTATCCGCAGCATTTGACGATCGAAGACACGCTCGACAATCTCGGACGCAGCTTTCTGGGCATGACGCTCAGTTGCGCCCGCTGCCACGATCACAAGTTTGATCCGATCACCACGCGGGATTACTACGGCCTGTACGGCATCTTTCACAGCACGCGATATCCGTGGCCCGGCATCGAACTCGACAAGCGGCAGCGAGATTTCGTCCCGCTTGTTCCCCCCAGTCAACTCGCGCAATCGGAACAGCGACTTGCCGAGTGGAAGCAGGAACACAAGCGGCTCGATGAGATCGTCACGAAGCTCAAGAAGTCGCAAAAGAATGCTTCCGACGCCGAGAAGAATGCGTTGGATGAAAAGGTCAAGCGAGCCGAGAAAGCAGTCGCCGACTTTCAGGCTAGTCCCCTACCCTTCGAGACAGCCTACGCGGTCGCTGATGCGCAGACGGTTGAAGATGTCGCCGTTCAACTGAAGGGAGACCCGACGCGCGAAGGCGAGATTGTTCGACGCCACTTTCTGACTGTCTTGGGCGGAAGCGAAGTGCCGGAGGGCAGTCCGTCGAGCGGACGTGAACAACTTGCTGAGTGGATTCTCGCGGACGACAACCCGCTGACAGCGCGTGTCATGGCCAATCGCATCTGGCAGCATCATTTCGGTCGAGGTCTCGTGCCGACACCCAACGATTTCGGCGCCAAGGGCCAGGCTGCTTCGCACCCGGAACTGCTCGATCATCTCGCGACGGTGTTTCGCGATGGCGGTTGGTCGATCAAGGCGATGCATCGGCGGATCATGCTCTCGCGTACGTACCGCCTGGCCGCGATTCGCGACGCTCGTGTCGTGGCAGAGGATCCAGCGAACGTCTGGCTCGCCGGATATCCGCGCCGGCGGCTCGATGCCGAATCGATTCGCGATGGGCTGCTCATGCTGGGAGGGAATCTCGACCTCACGCCGGCGGGGCCACATCCGTTTCCCGCGCAGCACACCTGGAACTTCACGCAACACAACGCGTTCAAAGCGGTGTATGAAAGCAATCGTCGCAGCGTTTACTTGATGACGCAGCGGATCCAGCGGCACCCGTTCCTCGCGATCTTCGACGGAGCCGACCCATCGACCAGCACCCCGGCGCGTTCCACAAGCACCACGCCGTTGCAAGCACTGTATTTGCTCAACGATCCGTTCGTGCATCAGCAGTCGAAGCTGATCGCAGCGCGGATCATGTCCCAAGCTGTCGATGACGGCGTTCGCGGGCAAGCGGCCTACGAATGGTTATTCGCGCGACCGGCGGTCCACGAGGAACTCGCCGCCGCCAAAAAGTTTTTGACCGATGCCAAGGTCCTGCTGCGGGACGAAGGCCGCTCGTCCGATCAAGTGGAGAACGAAACATGGCAGGCGTACATCCGTTCGTTGTTGAGGCTGAATGAGTTCGTGTACCTCGATTAAAGTCTCTCGGAGCCTCGGTAGTGAAATTCGGATTGGAAATGTCGAGGCACGGAGCTGACAGGGACCGTGAACCAGGAAAGTGGATTATGACGGCATCGACTCTGACGACACGACGCGAGCTGTTGCGATCGTTTGCAGGTGGATCGTTGCTGATGCCGGGGCTGCTTTCCGAGTTGCTGGCTGATGGGTCGCTTGTCGGATCCGATCCGCTGGCTCCCCGTCCCTCGCATTTTCCGGCGAAGGCGAAGCAGGTGATCTTCGTCTTTTCCAATGGCGGCGTTTCGCACATGGACACGTTCGATCATAAGCCGGAACTCGAAAAGGCCGACGGCAAGAAGACGGGCGCGGGTGGTGGGCTTTCTAATCAGCAGCGAGTCCTGCTCAGGCCGTTGTGGAAATTTCGCCCCGGGGGACAGTGCGGCACGCTCGTCAGCGATCTGTTCCCGCACCTCCGCGAATGCATGGACGACATCGCCGTTATCCGCTCGATGAATGGCAACGACAACGAGCATTACAACGCGACTCTGGGCATGCACACCGGATCGTTTTTCTTTTCGCGGCCCAGCATCGGCTCGTGGGTCAGTTACGGGCTGGGGACCATGAACAACAACCTGCCGTCCTTCATCGCGCTCGCGCCGCAGATGCCGTATGCCGGCACGCAGATTTTCAACAACGATTTTCTTCCCGCGTATCATCAAGGGGTGCGCGTTGTCGGCGGCCCGGAGCCGATCGCAAATCTCGATCGCCGTTCCAAGCAGCGCGGGTTGCAGGAACTGGAACTCGGCCTTGCGGACGTACTCAACAACCGGCATCTCAATTCGCGCGTCGCCGACACGGACCTCTCCGCCCGCATTCGGAGTTTCGAGACCGCCTTTCGCATGCAAGCCGACGCTCCCGAAGCGTTCGACATCGACCAGGAGAACGACGACACGCTCGCGATGTACGGTCTGCAACGAGGACAAAGCGAGGGCTTCGGTTGGCAGTGTCTGGTCGCTCGGCGACTGGCCGAACGGGGCGTGCGATTCATCGAACTCGTGGACGGCAGCAGCAGCGACAACTGGGACCAGCACGGCGACATGGCTGAACATGCCATCCATGCCAGGCAAATCGATCAACCGCTGGCCGGCCTGCTCCGCGACCTGAAGTCGCGCGGGATGCTCGACCAAACGCTCGTGGTCTGGACGACCGAATTCGGCCGCACCCCCGGTGTGGACGGCGCGAAAGGCCGCGGACATCACAGCGCCTGTTTCTCGTCTTGGCTGGCCGGGGCCGGCGTCAAAGGGGGCATCGCCCACGGCACCACCGACGAGATTGGAGCCACCGTCGCGACAGACAGAGTCCACGTCCACGATTTCCACGCCACCATCCTGCATTTAATGGGCCTGGATCACACGCGCTTAACCTACCGCCACGCCGGCCGCGACTTCCGCCTGACCGACGTGCATGGCCATGTCGTTCGCGAAGTGCTGGCTTGAACGAAGGAGACCAATTCGTGCGAACGTTGATGGTGATGTTTTTCTCGCTGTTCGTCGCCCAGAGTGCCGGCTGGTTGGTGGCCGCCGAACCAACTCGAATGAATTGGACGATTGAGGGTGTGAAACGGGAGGCCGACGTTTTCGCGCCGAGCAAACTGTCGAGCGAACCTCCGCCGCTGGTGTTTGGCTTTCATGGGCATGGCGGGAACATGCGGAATGCGGCTCGCAGTTTTCGGCTGCATGAACTGTGGCCGGAAGCGGTTGTTGTCTACATGCAGGGGCTAAATACCCCAGGGCGTCTGACGGATCCCGAAGGGAAGAAGCCGGGTTGGCAAAGCACCGTCGGGGACCAGAGCGATCGCGATCTGAAATTCTTCGACGCCGTGCTGGTCTCCATGAAAGAAAAACACAAGATTGACGAGCGCCGCGTGTACTCGACCGGACACTCGAACGGCGGCGGCTTCACCTATTTGTTGTGGGCCGCTCGCGGAGAGGTCTTCGCGGCAGTCGCACCTTCGGCGGCGGTCGGAGGGCGATTGCTAGGAGACCTCAAGCCCAAACCGGTCCTGCACGTCGCGGCGGAAAACGACGAACTCGTGAAGTTCTCCTGGCAGCAAGCGATGATCACGCGCCTGCGAACGCTCAATGGCTGCGGAGAGGGAACCGCCTGGGACAAAAACTGCACCTTGTATCCCTCGAAGGATGGCAATCCCGTTGTGACGATGATCCATCCCGGAACGCACAAGTACCCACAGGAAGCTCCGCCGCTGATCGTGAAGTTCTTCAAAGAACATCGTCGACCCACCGATACCCCCAGGAAGTCGCCTTCGTAGCCGCGAGTTCCTTCGTTGCTGATCGGTCGGCGCGTGAGTACGACCAACACTTATTTGGCAACGCTCATGGTGTCTGCTACGGTCGGGGTGAGAAAGGACTTCCAATGCCGCTCATTGATCACCCGTCGGGAAACTATCGTTTTCTGCCAGGCATCGCGCCGTACTCGTGCGGTGTCGTTTCCAGTCCCGGCTTCGAGATTGTGCATGTCACACTGCAGCGGCCCGTCGCTTATCACGAAGGGTTCGAGACACTCGCCGCATTTCTCGCCGCGGAAGGCCGTCCAAAGACCGCGCTCTGCGCGATTGAACTGCGGTCACCACGGCCGTTCAGCTTTTCAGGCTTCGCCGAATTCAATGCCGGGTACGCCGCGATCCTGCAACGCTGGGGCGTCTTCGTCGATGGAGTCAATCCGGTCGCCCGGACGAATGTCGCTCCGGTCATCAACCCGCCCGCCGAGCCAGTGCTTTCCGGCTTCTCATTCGCGCGGCCGTGTTGCGGCAATTCGCTGCCGACGTTCGTGGTCGCGGGCGCCGGAGAACTTCCGGAGGGAATCCTGTCGCGGGAGGGAATCGTGGCTCTCGGCGACACTTCGCCCGCAGGTCTGGCGATCAAAGCTCGATTCGTGATGGACTTGATGGAGACTCGCCTGCAAGGACTCGGCGCGAACTGGGCACAGGTCAGCACCGTTAATGTTTACACGGCGCATTCACTGACGCCATTGTTGCCGGAAATCCTTCTTGGCCGTATTGGTCCCGCGAGCATGCACGGCAGCACCTGGCACTTCAGCCGACCGCCGATCGCTGAGATCGAGTACGAAATGGACGTGCGCGGAACACGCACTGAACTCCGCCATGATTGAGCGGCTGCAAGCTTCGGCCAAGAGTGTGAGTGTGGGTGCTTGAGGGAGCGGAAACTCGACGCCGATGGCTGGATCACTCGGCCGTGTAATCCGTGACCTTCAAGTCAGGCAACTGCTGTTTGAGCCGATCGACGACCGCCGGTTTGAATTTGAGATCCGTGATGTACAGCGTTTTCAAGTTCTTCAGCCCCATTAAATACTCCAGTCCGGCGCTGGTGATCTGGGTGCCGTAGATGTTGAGCACTCGCAGTTCAGGCAGGCTCTTGATGTGTGCCAAGCCGACGTCGCCGATCGCGCATTTCGCGATGAACAATCGTTCGAGGCTTGTCAGACTTTTGAGCTGCGCCATCCCCACATCGGTCACCTTCGTTGCGGTGAGGTGCAGTTCTTTGAGTGTCGCGACACCTTGAAGCTGTGCCATCTCGGCGTCGCCGAACGATGTTCCGGCAACATTGATCGCCATCACGTTCCCCAGGTCGTCGACGACCGCTGCATCCAGCGCGGCGAGTGCGGCGGTGAGTGGTCGTTGCTGTTCGCTGGTAAAAAGACGGACGACTCCACTGAGCGTGATTTGCGATCCGGCAATTGACAGCTTGCGCAGGCGAGTCAGGCGTTTCAGGTGCGACAACCCCGCGTCGCTCACGGCGGTCCCGGTCAGATTCAGTTCTTCGAGATCGATCAGTTCAGCGAAGTGTGCGAGGCCGGCATCCGAGATCGACGCCCCGTTGAGGTCCAGCCGAACGAGTTTCTTGAAGGCCGCTAAGTGGGCGAGTCCCGCGTTGTCAAACCGCGAATCACTCGCAATCAACGTCTGCAACTGGGCCAGCGGTTGCAAATGAACCAGCGCTCTCGTGGTCGCTCCGGCTGGCATCGTTAATGATCGGAGTCGCGTCAGCCGGCCGAGCTCAACGAGATGTTCGTCCAAGATCGGTGTCAGTTCGAGGTCCAGCGATTCCAAGTCCGGCAGCGTGGCGAGGTGCTTTAAGCCTGGACCACGAACGCTCGTTTCCGAGAGCCGCAGAGTCCGCAATTGTTTGAGCGCCGCCAGATGTTCCAAGCGGGCATCGGTGACCGAGCAGCGGTTCAGCATGAGGCTGCGAAGACTGTGCAGCGATGAGAGTCGCTCAATTCCTCGATCCGTGAGTCGGCGACAATTGGTCAGGTCGAGGACTTCCAGATCGGACAATTCGGCAATGGCAAGCAGGCCATCGTCGGTGATCTGGCGGCAATGCGACAGCTCGAGTTGCCGAAGACTTTTCATCGTAGCCAGATGCCGCAATCCAACATCGCTGGTCTGCGGGGGAAGAGCCAGGGCCCTGAGTTGCGGTAACCGAGCCACATGCGCCAGACCGGCATCGGTAATCGAGCGATAGGCCCGCAGGTCCAGCCCAGTCACATTGGTCACCGCTCCAATCGACTCCAGTCCGACATCGTCAACGACCGGCGGCAGCGCCAACTTCGAGACATGCGGCAAGTACCGAACTTGCTCCAGTCCCGCATTCGCCGCAACACACGCGGACAAATCCACGGATACGATCCGATTCTCAGAGTCCCGTTCCAATCTGGCTCCGAGACGATGCAATTGCGCGACGGACTCGGCCAATCGATCGGAAGCCACGCAGCGATCACTGCTGGCTGCCAGCGATGCCAACAACACGATCGTTGTCCAGACGCATGTCGAATGTTGTGGC
Organism: Planctomycetota bacterium; assembly: GCA_016872645.1. Classification (GTDB taxonomy): domain Bacteria; phylum Planctomycetota; class Planctomycetia; order Planctomycetales; family Planctomycetaceae; genus SXKJ01. The sequence continues at coordinate 28,339 of VGZH01000032.1, forward strand.
ATCGTAATATCAGCTCTGCGCGAGCTCCCGAATGACTTCGCCTTTCGGCAAGATCGGGACTGGTCGTCCGACGCTATTTACAAACGTGTGTGCGAAGTTGATTCCCAGGCTGTGATAGATGGTGGCCAACAGCGACTGATAATCCAGCGGTCGATCGCGCGGCTGTTCTCCCTTATCGTTTGTCGAACCAACGACCTGGCCCATGTTGAGTCCACCGCCGAAGAGCAGCGCACATCCAGCCGGTCCCCAGTGTTCGCGGCCCGGGCAGCCCTTGTGGACGTGGACTCGCGGAGTGCGACCGAACTCGCCCGCGACGACGACCAGCACTTCGTCTTCGAGTCCGCGGTCTGAAAGGTCTTCGATCAACGCGCTCACTGATTGATCGAACTGTGGCCCGCGCTGGCGCATGATCTCGAAGATGTTGCCGTGCACAGCGTGATCATCCCAGCCGATCATCGTCTTTTCGTAATCGCCGCGCCCGTCCGGACAGAAGCGGACGGCGACGACACTGACCCCCGCTTCCACGAGCCGGCGAGCCAACAGGCACTGCTGACCGGATGTGTGCAAACCGTAACGCTGCCGAACTCGTTCCGGCTCGCGCGACAAATCGAAAGCTCGGGCAGCTCCCGATCCGGTCAGCAAGTCGATCGCTTGCCCGCGAAACGCATCGGTCGCTTGCATCTGCTCGGCAAAATCTTGGCTTGCCGAATCAAGCTTCCGACGACCGAATTGATCCAAGTCCTGAAGCATTCGAAGTCGAGTTTCCAATTGCGTCGGTGAGCCTTTCATCCGCAAGTTTTGCACGACGAAATCTGGTTTCGACGGATCGCCCGCAACGGCAAAGGGTGCATGAACCGGTCCCAGAAACGCCGGCCCGCCGCGATGCAAACCGCTGCTAATATCGACGTAACGCGGTAATTCCTGTCGAACAACGCCAGCCTCTCGTTTAGCTCCGGTCTTCTTCAAACCCATCGCCAGACGCGGATCGGTCGACTCGCCGATCTGCGCGCCACCTTCCGATTCCTCCGCCCGCTTGCGACTGATGATCGAGGCCAAATCGGGATAACGCGACTTGGAACCTTCGGTCTCGCCGTCCCAGCCGGTGAGCACATTATGCGAGCCGACCACATGATCCGACGACGGTTGATGCAGCGAGCGAATCACGCTGAACCGATGCGCGAGATGAGCTAGTCGCGGCAGCACCTCACAGAACTCAATGCCTGGCAAAGTGGTCTGAATGGCCGCCAACTCTCCACGAAACTCAACCGGCGCCGCCGGCTTGGGATCGAAGGTCTCGAAGTGGCTCGGCCCACCGTCTTGCCAGAGCAGAATGAGAGAACGCTTCCGCGCTCCGGGTGATATTGCGGCCTCAACCTGCAGTCGCAGGACATGCGGCACGCTGAGAATCCCAACCCCTGTCAGCGCTTGCCGGATGAAAGCGCGACGGCCCAAATCAGAATCCATCATCGTTCGCTCTGCGAGGATCGGCATGGTTGAATTCCACATCAGAAGGATTCAGAAACCTCGGGCGGCAAGATCAATCCGTGATGTTATCTTCAAAACTACAGCGAGTATACAATCGTTCCTGCTTAAACCCCATAAGTCGATCCGGTGATCGTCCGCGAAAAGAACGAAACTCGGATCATGCGTGGCTGGGTACATCCGCTGTCGACTGCCGATTCTGTACGTGCGAAATCGTACCACACAAACAGGTCCAGCAACTGACGAATCAGAACATTTCGCGAGGCATGACAATCGTCGCATTTACAAATTCTGTCATGAACTTTCGCCCGTTCCCGTGGGTCAGTTCTGTTTGGGTGCGGAATCTCCCGCTGGGTCAAATCGATATTCGGCTTGCACCAGCCCGATTGGCCGCTCCTGATCGCTCATGGTCATCGCATGCAGTCGGGCACGCGTCATGTGGAACTTAAGTCGAATCTCCTGGCCCATGAGTTTCCCCAGATCGGCGTTGTCCGACCAGTGAACGGGATGGTCGAGAGCGTCTCCCTGAATCTCGCGAGACTCGGCTACTGTGAAGCCCGGGATCGGCTGCCAGTCGCGGGTCAGCACCTCCACGCGGATGGAACCTTTCTCCCACGTCGCGGCGTTCAGGTACAGGCGGGGATGTGAGACGACCAGCGGTTTGGTCAGCACGCGGCAGGGTTCGGCATAGGGCGTGCCGGTTTCCAGTGAGGAGAACCGGTCGCGCTTCAGAGTCGCCAGCGCCACGCCCCCGGAATAATCCGCCGACTCGCTTTGATCGACGTTGTGGGGAAAGTTCAAGGCCGCGTAATAGATGTAGATCGTATCGTTGACCACGATCGGCCGGGGCTGCGAACAAGCCATCGCCATGAAGTCATAATTTCCCAGCGGCCCGTGCGGAATGAACGGAGTCCCACGACAGACCCGCGTGAAGTGGATGCCATCGCGGCTGGTCGCCAGATGAATTTCGATCGGCTGGGGGCGACGCAGATAGAAGATGCTCACGTAGCCAACATACGTCGCACCGAACTTGTGGCAGCCGAACTGGTAGAGTTCCGTGTCGGCCGGGTCATCGGCGTCCATCGCGAGTATGAACCGATGGTTCTTCCATTCGCGCAGGTCGTCGCTCTCAGCATAGGCGTACGAGCGGTTATAGCGGTCGATGGGCGACCGATTCCGATCGCTGTCGTTGGCGATCATGCGTTCGCTGAACTCCGGGATGATCCGCCGGTAGATCACCCACTTCTGCTTCGCCTCGTCGAACATCAAATGCATCAGGCAGTCATCCCCCGTGCCCGCGACATCGTGTGGCGTCTGCCAGAACGGCGATGCCGCGCAGGACCAGTGAATGCCATCCGGCGAGGTGACGATGTGTGCTCCGCGGCGGTGATCCTGCACGATCGCCAGAGCGACGTAATTCTCCGACGGGTCACGCGGCTGCGGATGCTTGTTCACGCCCCAGAAAAATGCCTTCTTGCCCTGCGGCACCATCGGCTTCGTCGGCATGACGAATTTCTCCGGACCGTACGCGAGCCGGGTCGGCGCCTTCGGAATCAGGTCGCTGGCAAAGACCACGTTGTGGTCGCGGCGACCGTCCACGTCGCAGACTTCCAGCTCGGGCTTCTCCCAATGAACGCCGTCTTGTGACGTGTAATAGAGCATCCACGCGGCATTGCCGCCGACGAAACTGGCTTTCGCATCGCTTCCGGCACGAGCCCACATTTTGAACAGCTTTGCCTCGGGGTCGTACAGCGTCGTGTAGGGTTCGATGTACCTTCCTTCACACCAGCGTTCCGGTCGGATCACGGGATTCAGCAAGTGCTTCCTGGCCGGGTGCAGTTTCCGCGACACGCCCGGGGTCGCTTCCAGTAACTGATTGTCGAGGAACAACTCCGTCGTGAACGGAGGCCGGTCAGCGGATCGGCTTCGATCGGCCGCCTTCGCCCCGGGGTCGTCCGCCGCCGTCAGTGAAGTCCACAGCGCCGCTCCGGCGGTTCCTGCGGTTTGAATGAACTGGCGGCGATTCGATTTCATCGAGTGGCTCCTTTTTTATCTCATGACTCATTCGGTGAATTGAAACGAGAACAAGTCACCGTCGCGAAGAACAAAATGCAGTCGCACTAATTGGCCCGCAAGACGACTGACGTCGGTGGAGTTTTTCCACACGGCATTTTGGTCGATCGTATCGCCGAACAACTCATCCGCGTCGGCGAGGGAGAAACCCGGGATCGGTTTGCCGGCGGAGTCTTGCAGTTCGACTCGGAGGTTGCCGGCTGCGGACGTCGCGTAGTTCAATGAGAGGCGTCGGCCCGTGAACTTCAGCGGCTTCGTCGTCAGTTCGCCACCGGACAGCGGCGCATGTAGCGAAACGAAGCCGTCGAGCCGAATCGTGTAGCGTCGCAGTCGGTGCATTTCGTCTCGCCACGAGCCTTCGTTGAAATGCAGCGAGATTTCGTTGGGCAAACCAGGCCCGTCGGCCTTAGTTTCAAACAGGCCGTAGCTCTGATAATTGTCGCCGTAGATCCACCGACCTTCCGCCTGCGGTCCCGGACGCAGGAACGCTTCGTCCCAACGACGAAATGTCTGACCGTCTCGGCTGGCGATCAGCAAACTATCCGTCACTTCAGCGCCCGTGTAGGCATCGAATTCTTTCACCGAGGCCACGAATTGAGCCCGCGTTTGAACCGGTTCCAGCCGCTTCGCATGCTCGCTCAGCGGACGAGCTACGAAGCGAGTCGGAAAGCCGAGTAACAGTTGCGGCGCGCGGTAATACGGTGCGATTTGATTTGTGTACATTTGCTGAGGCGGCGAGTTCGGGTACGTCAGCCCGACCGGTTCAGACCAAGTTTTGAAGTCCGTCGAATGTGACACTCCGATGGAACGCAGTCCCTTGAAGTCTGCTTCACTGAAATACCGAACATACATCGCATAGCGTTGGCGATTGGGATCCCAGAAAACTGTATTGTGCGAATCAAATGCCCCCTTCGTGACGACTGGCCCGTCGCTGAGTTTAGACCAACGAATGCCGTCGGCCGACTTGAATGTGAGCAACCCCTTGCTGGAAGTCGTTCCGCCGACCGCCTTGTAACGCTGGTCGGGTGGGCATGCCGGATTCGTGTCTTTGAATGGCGCGAAGTTGTGCGTCTCGTAACCGCCACGCCACAGGATGTTGTTCTCTTTCGTACCGGTATTGTTCATCGTCGGCGGCCAATCGAACAAACCGAGGTTTGGCTTCACCCAGTGAATGCCGTCGCGACTTTCGGCATAGCAGACCACTTCTGATTGAGCCTGCCGAAGCGGGGGCGGATCGATGATGTAGCGATGGCCTCGGTAGTACATTCGATAAAGATCGCCATCCTGAAACACGGTCGCATATCCGCTCGAATTTCCCTCCCAGGGCTTCTCGAAGGTGATCGCAACTTCCCGCGGAACGGGGTGATGCAACTTGAACTCGGCTCGTCCCTCCAAACGCTCGAGCAACGTCTGATCGACGAACAACTCTCTCCGCGATCCGAGTTCGATCGATTCGGCAGCCAGACCGAATGTAGCCCAAAGTGAAATCGACTGAACGCAAATTCGAATCAGCAGCCTGCGCATGTTGTGTTTCTCTGATGCAAGGATTTCAAATGGATCACGACGTCGACAACGGCGGGATTGGAGTTGTTTGAGAGTATGACGTATTCTCGCCGACGCCAAAACATCTGACACGATTTGCAGCGGCGAGGTCGTCTTGGAAGAGAGCCTTTTCTGGCGATGCTACTGCGTGAGACAACGGGTTGCGAAAGAAGGCCTTGAAATGATGACCATTCACTCAAAGATCGAACACCCATCTGAAGCCGTCTTGATGAATTGGGTCCTTCGATCCTCGTGGGTGCGGTGCACGTGCGTCGTCTTGGTGTTGATCGTCGTGTCTACCGCTCGAGCCAATGAACCCGCACTGCTGCACTATCAAGTGAACGCTGAGCCGGTCTTCAAGGAACTGACTCCCGCGTTCTGTTGGTTTCATCCGCGAGTCGCTCCGTTGCCCGGTTACGGAAAGGATGGCCGGCCGGCGGTCGTGATGACCATTCAGAAACACCTTGCGGCTTCGGATCATTACTCAGGACTTTACTTCCTGCGAACGGATGACCTGGGGAAGACGTGGACTCGACCGATCGAGATTCCAGAGTTGGCTTGGCAACCCGGTGAGAACAATGAAACGATCGCCGTCTGTGATGTGACGCCAGGGTGGCACTCGCCGAGCGGCAAACTGCTGGCGATTGGAATCAAGCTTCGCTACAGCCCGAAGGGGGATCAACTTCTCGACAAGCCACGTTCTCACGAATGCGCCTATGCCACGTACGACCCAAAGTCTCAGACGTGGACCGCTTGGAAAATGTTGGCGATGCCACAGACCGACGGGAAATTCTTCCTGGTTTCTCCCGGGTGCGTGCAGTGGTTGGTGAACGCGGACGGCACGCTGTTGATTCCGACCTACTTCCGAGGACCAACCGGCGATGACTACGTCACAACAGTGCTGCACTGCTCATTCGATGGACAGGAACTCAAGTACCTGAAGCACGGTGATGAACTGGCAACCGCCGGAGGCCGTGGGTTCGTTGAACCCTCGTTGGCGCTTGTCCAAGGAACGTATTTCCTCACGCTGCGCAACGATGCGGCGGCGTACATCACCACCAGTTCGGACGGTCTGCATTTTCAACCGGTCAAGAAATGGACATTCGACGATGGCCAGGAACTCGGCAGCTACAACACTCAGGCTCACTGGCTGGCTCACAGCGACGGATTGTTTCTGACCTACACGCGGCGTGGTGCGAACAATGACCACATCGCGCGGAACCGAGCGCCGATTTTCGTGGCACAGGTCGATCCCAAGAGACTCCAAGTGATTCGCAAAACCGAGCGTTCTCTGTTGCCAGAGCGAGGCGTGATGCTGGGAAACTTTGGTGCGACCGCCATCACGCCCGACGAGTCGTGGGTCACGGACGCCGAGTACATCCTGACCGGCAAGCCACATCCCAAAGGCGCCGACGGTACGACCTGGCTGGGGCGAGTCCGGTGGTCGAAGCCGAATCAACTCGCGAAGTGAGCAAATCGAGTCGATGGTTGATGGCGGCTTCAGTTCATCGCGATCACCGAACGAACCAGCGAATCGCCTGCTGCGCAACGTGATCCGAAAACTTCAGTGAATACGGATCGCAACGACGATAGACGACTCGCCCATCGCTGCGCAGCATCAGCCAGCCAAAGTCCCAATTGCGGCTGCAGTATCGCATCGGCACACTCGGTCGAACTCGCACTAGCGGATGCGAGCCGATGATGAAGAGCTTCTGCTCGGAGTAGTAATACGCCGAACCTCCTTGCACAAAGACCTCGTGGTCGGGAGCAGTGCCCAGATCGGGACAAAGATCCGCGCAAAGTCCGCTGATGCCCAGTTTGATCGCACAGCCTGACGAGAACGCCTCGATGAGTTGGTCTAGCGATCCCGAAATCACTTCACCGTTTGCCGAGTGATGCAGCACCTCGCGCCACGAGTCGTTGACGCAGTAGCGAAACCGATCGAAATCATAAACAAAATTCTGACTGGGGGCGTTCGTCCCCGCATCCCAACTTTCGATCACATGATACTTCGGCATCTTCACTGGCTGCCGGGACGGCGCTAAACCCAATGTCGCCTCGAACGGACCACCGTCGAGATACGGTCTCGCGATCGCCTGCGTGCCATCCTGGTTGTACAGGAAGAACGACATCGACGATCGGGGGCCAAACCCAGCCGGCAATTCGATCGGTTGCCGCAGGCTCATGATCGCCGCAGTCCATGTCCGATCGACGAAGTAGGTGACACCAAACTCAGCGACCTCGCGGATGCGCTCCTTGCTGGGTGAGTCCACGTCGATGTGCTCGTTATGCAGAAACTCCGTGTAGATTCGCAGGTCGGCTGCGCGTCGGATCGCGTCCGCCAAGTTGGCGGCGCTCCCGGCAACGACATTCCGTCTCGCGTCCAATTCCAGAGCACATCGCCAAGTCATTATTGGTCACCGGGATGTCGTTGATCGAAACTTCGTCATGATAGGCCGCGTCTCGCGGTCCGTCGAACAAACGAATCTGAGAGATTGGCAAATCGATTAGCAATGTTGAGCATCACTGGAGTCCTCCGGTAAGCTGGCCGACAAGTTCGTGGGATGTGGATTCGGTTTCTCCGCGGCAGAAACAGATTGCGATTGCTTTGCCCGCGAGGATGCTTGCCGCAAGTCGCTGAGACTTCATCGGCTGAGCCACAATAGATTGCGACGGCGGAGGGGCTTTGTGTCGAACGCGGTGACCAGCATGGCCTTTGCGCAGCTTGGCGTGTTCCTGCTGCTTGCCGGTTGCGCAAGCGAACCGCCAACGACTTCGGCCGTCGACTTCCACACGCAGGTCGCGCCGATCTTCAAAGCTCGCTGTTGGCATTGTCACGGCCCGCAACAACAGCAAGGGGGATTGCGGCTCGACAAAAATACGATCGCGTTCCAAGGTGGCTTGTCCGGCAAAAAATTAGTCGAGCCGCCGACCGACGAAAGTGAATTGCTGCGTCGCGTGACCAGTGATGATCCGGCGATCGCCATGCCGAAAGAGGGGGGACGGCTGACGATGCAAGAAGTCGAGGTGCTCCGACGTTGGGTTGTGGCGCGAGCTCCTTGGCCGGACAAACTTCCCCCTTCGGGTCGAGACGAATTCCTGACTCGATATGGCCATGACTTGTGGAAGCGGCTCGGCGAATATCGAGGCGAGGCAAAGATTTGGTTCTTGCTCATCTTCGCCGTGCTCGTTGGAACGGCAGAACGTATTCGGCGAGTGCCCGCTGACTCTCCACGTTGGTCGAATGGCTTGCTGAAACAAATGCGTTCGCGCTGCCCGCAGGTTTCGGCGGCTGGATTTGTCGTCGTGGTGCTCGGAACGATCCTGTGGGATGTCGTTGGCTTTTCGATGCGTCTGTCGGCCGATGCTGAAATCTTGAACCAAAAACTGGTCGAGGCCGAAGTGGCCGGAATAATGCAGCCTGTCACTGTGAGCGGCGCGCCACCGACACCGCTGCGTCCGCGCGGCGCGACGGGGCTCGGCGGGACGTACTACCGCGGCAACGACGAACGGAGCGAGAAACTTTTCAACGGCGGGTACTATCGGACTGCGACCATGCGGCTCGCATTGATCGATGAGACCGATCAACCGTTGATGCTGGGCCAACAAATCACAGGTTCGCAACTGTTCGTGCGGCTGGAGATCGAACGCGCACTGCAAGCGACTCCTTCGCTGTTTACCGATCAGGCGATGCAGTCCGTGTTGCTCACTCGTCGTACGAGCGATCGCAAGACGCCGTTCCCGACCGACGTACCAGTCCCGTTGGACGTGTTGCAAACAGGCGATCGCTGGTCAGCGAAGTATCGACTCGCGGACTTTACCGGGCAGCCGGAAATCGCCCTCAATGACCTCATCTACGTCGTCACGGGTGCGACGCGATCGGCAGAAGCGGTGCAGGGGCAAGTGCAATACGGCATCGTCTTCGCGCTACGAATCCGCGAACGAACTCTGCAAGAGAATTCGGAACTGTGGCTTGGCCCGATTCTTGTCCCCGGCAATTTCCAATATCCCAGCGATGGCAAAATCACGCTGGCCGAGTGGCTCGACACCAATCCCATTCCGGAGATCACCAGCGATAACACCTCTGACCCAAAGCTTCTCGGCATCCCCGAACACTTGCCAGAGGGAGCTAAAAAAACGGATAGATGAACGGTGCCGCTGCGGTGCCGCTCAGGATGATCAGTGCACCAATCAACAACAGCACGACGAGAATCGGGGTTAGCCACCACTTCTTGCTGGTTTTCAGGAAGTCGATGAATTCGGCGATCAGCCCAGGCGAAGCTTCTTCGGCCTGTCGTTCAAAATCGCTCGACGGGGTGCTGAGCGGACGCTGGGCGTTGTCGGCCATAATCTACCTCAAAACTGTCGGAAATATCGCTGTGAATCAGTCGGCTCGGTTGGCCGAGCGATCCAGTAGGTTGCGGCTGATCGATCGGATGACTTTCGCATCGGGTCACGGCCAAGCGCTCGCAGAATCAACCCGATGGGCATGATGACTCCAAAAAAGATCGCCGCCAAGAGGAGATGCGAGACGACCCAACCAATCGGAAAGGCTGCAACCATCCAACCAACGTAGACCCAGCGGATCGCTTGCGGTGCGACCAGACCCACCAGTCCGACGGTCGACGTCACACTCACCAAAATCGCCGGTGCTTGCCCGTGTCCCGATTTGAGCTTCCAGATTCCAGCAGCAATCGCGAAGAACACGATCAACATGCCCGAGAACCACCGCAAATCGCGGTCGGACGGTTTCCAATTGATCGAGATCACCGCCATGAATTCAAACGTCCTTCCGTTTGTCGAAGCCGTCTTGCTGGTGTTGGGGAGTCTATTCGCGTGGCTCTTGACCGTGCTGCAATTGCCCGGCAACTGGCTGATGGTGTTGTTGACCGCAATGGCCGCGTGGCTGATTCCCGAAGAGACACGCTTCAGCGTCGGTTGGCCGACGGTCGGCATTGTGTTCGCGCTGGCGGTCGTCGGGGAAGTGTTGGAACTGGCCACGGGAGCAGTCGCCGCGAAAAAACAAGGTGCCAGTCGTCGAGCCGTTTGCCTCGCGCTGGTGGGTGGAATCGCGGGTGCGCTGTTCGGAGCCGGTGGTGGTTCGGTCGTACCGGTGCTCGGCACTTTAATCGGCATCTTGGCGGGCGGGGCCGCCGGAGCATTCCTCGGCGCGTACCTTGGCGAAACCTGGAAAGGCCGCAGCGAAGCACAAGCGGTCGCCGTCGGCAGAGCCGTCGCGATCGGTCGCACGCTGGGAGTGCTCGGCAAGATGAGTGTCGGCGTCGTGATGGTGCTGATCGTGGCGTGGGATGCGTTTTTCTGATCGCGACCCTTCGCACGCATCGCTCACCCGCTACGATCTCGCCCCTCAAAATCTATGCCGCCGACAGGTGGGACTTCAAACTCCGAGGACACTATGAAACTGCCAATGTTGCCTGTGATTTTTGCGTCGCTCACGGCGCTGTTTTGGGGCATGTATGGACCAGCCATCGGACTGGCTCGGACCGCCGAAGGGAACAATCCCTTCAAGCCGTATGTGATGATCGGCGTCGCGTATTTGATCTGGGCGATTCTCGGCGGAGCTGGCGGCATGGTTTACACCAAAGTCCCGTTCTCGTTCAGCGGCGCCGGAGTCACTTGGGGATTCATCGGCGGAAGTCTCGGTGCCTTCGGTGCTCTGACTTTGACACTGGCCATGTTCAGCTTCGAAGGCAAACCGAAGCCCGAGTTGGTCATGCCCATCGTCTTCGGTGGAGCCGTGACCGTAAACGCAATCACGAATCTCGTCCTGGGCTGGAAGCAAGGAAGCTCACACGAGACCAGTCCATGGTTGTGGGTCGGCATGATCGGTGTGGCGGCGAGCATCGTGGTCGTCGCGGTTTTCACTCCCCACGTCGGCCCCAAATCGAAGCCTGCGGCTCCAACATCCACTGTGGCACTGGACGAAACGCCCAAGAGCCAAAACTGATTCGCCATCACCCACTCACGGTGTGCGTTCGCCGGATGCCGGTTCGACTCGTGATTCCCTTTTGATCTGTTCACCGCTTGCAGGTACGGCTCCCTCTTGAGCGGCTTTGCGAAACACGGCCATCATTTCTTCGAGCGACAACTCGCGGTCGCCGGCTTGACGTTGCAGTTCCCGTTTGCGAGCGGCGGTGTTTATCTGCAACGCCACCTTCAGCAATTGGCTACGGCGGACTTCCAGCACACCATCCATCTTGTCGGCGAGTTGCTTGATCCAGTCCGGCTGCTGGACCATCCCGGCGTTCATCATCGCGACCCACAAACTGACTTCGCGAAAATTACGGTCGGCCATCACATGGCTGACCGGCGAGATCAGCTTCGCCGTGATGTCCACAGGTTGCGATGGAAACGAGACGAACATGTCGAGCGAATGTGTCACCGTCGTCTGACCATCGGCGTTTTTCTGAAACGTTGGTTGCAGGTGCAGCAGTGTTCGCGCCTTGATCGGCTTGGGCAGCAGCGGACTCTTGAACGCGCCTTCGCACAACACAAGCTGTCGCTCGGTGGACGAGTGCAGCACTTCGATCGTGCCGTTCGAACCGTCATGAGAATCGGCTTCGTAACTGGCCGGACCGGTCTGCCACATCTCGAACGTCGAGATGTCCATCACTCGCCACAAGCTGACTGCGACCTCGGGGTGCGCGAGAAAGAAGTTGTAGACCTCCGGCTCCGAAACGAATTTCAGTGTCGGCATGTGGCGAAACAGACTGACGTTTTTGGTGATCTCGTCCACTTTAGGACGCCAGTCCGCCGCAATTTTGTCGAGCGGCAAATCGGCCAGCGCCTTTTTGCGAATCGCGGCCACGGAACTGCCGGACGAAACGACCTCGACGTCGATCGCCGGCTTAGCGTCGTCGGCCGCACAAGGATTCGCGCCGAGCAGCCAGCAGACGGCCAGCACGACGATCCCTCCGACCAGATTTCGTCGTGGCATGTGCTCGAACCTTCCTTGGCCAACTTGCCTGGCTTACCTGGCCGCACATGACAGCAGCAGAGGCTCAGCCGACATCGATACCTCTTTCTTGATCGGCAAGCTCTTCCCGGCATCCGCACGGAAACTTGGCGGCGAAATCTGCGCGAGCTGTCAGTCAGCCATTCCAAGCGGACTCGATGCGCAATCTGAACACAACCGATGATCGGAATCCGCCTGGAAAGGCTGACCTACTTCTTGTTCTTGCCGAAGTTCGGGCGGTTCAGAATCAAGTTGAGCACAAAGGCCTCTTTGAGGCTCACCGGATCACGCATCAATTTGGCGACGCCCAGCGCAGTCGCCGTCTGGCGAGAGGTCGTCACCGTGGCTGCCCCAACGGGGGGAATGAGACCGGTAAACGTTCCAAGATCCTGCTGAACTTTTTCGGCCACACCGTGAGCGAAATGGTTTTGAGCTTCTTGCAGGACGCGACCTTCCTGCATGTGCTCGGCGAGATGTTGTCGGACGCCGGAACCGAGTCCTGACGAACCTGGTTCTTTCCGTTGAGCGATCCGGCCTCCCGGACGAACGTCACCGGGGCCTTCGGATCCTCCCGACTTTGGTTGAGTGGCCGCGCTCTTCCGCTTCGTCCCCTCCACCTTCGATCGCTGCTTTTTCTGAACGCGCGGCTTTTTGCTCTCCTCGTCGACAACTAGCACTTCCAAGCCTTCTTCCTCGGCCTGATTTTGGCCCATCACGTTTTTGAGGAAGCGGTTGATCTCGGCTTGCAGATCCGTCTCGATCTTCTTGCCGCCCGGGAGAGGCTGCGCTCTCCGGCCCGCACCCGGCACGTTTTGATTTCCGTTGAATACGTTCCACAGCCAACTGACAAAAGCGATCACCAGAAACAAGATGGAGATCGCCGTTCCTCCCGCCGCCAGGATGGGGTTTAGATTGAACATGACGATCCGCCTTTCGACGTTCTTTGGTGCCACGGCTCAGTGAGCCGTGCAAACGACCACGGCTGACGTAGCCGTGTCACTGGCTATTTCGTAGTCGGCTCTCCGCCGGAGATCGAGTCGCGCATCTTGGTATCGGCTTGGACGTTTCTGAGTTCGTAGTAATCCAGCAGGCCGAGCTTGCCGCTGGCGAGTGCTTGGGAAATCGCCAGCGGAATCTCCGCTTCGGCCATGACGACCTTCGCCCGGTTCTCTTGGATCAGCGCCACCATTTCCTGTTCGGCGGCCGTGTAGGCGGCACGCTGCTCTTCCGCTTTGGCCTGAGCCACTCGAACCTGAGCTTCCGCTTGATCGGCCTGCAAGCGGGCACCGATGTTTTCGCCCACGTCCACGTCAGCGATGTCGATGGAAACGATCTCGAACGCGGTCTGCGCCTCGAGTCCTTCGCTGAGCACCGTCCTCGAGATGTTATCCGGGTTCGCGAGAACCTCTTTGTACGAGGGAGTCGAGCCAATCGCCTGCACGATCCCTTGGCCGACACGAGCAATCACCGTTTCTTCCGTCGCACCGCCGACCAGCTGCTTGATGTTGGTCCGCACGGTGACTCGCGCACGCACTTTCAATTGGATGCCGTCCTTGGAAACTGCATCCAGAGTGGTGCCACGTTTCGGGTCCGGGCAATCGATGACCTTCGGATAAACGCTGGTGCGGATCGCATCGAGCAAATCGCGGCCAGCCAAATCAATCGCTGCGGCCGTCTGCCAATCCAAGTCCGTCAGCCCGGCTCGTTGCGCCGCGATCAGGGCGCGAATGACGTCGGGGACGTTGCCACCAGCCAGATAGTGAGCTTCCAGAGCCTTCGTGGTGATTGGATACGAGCGTGTCAGCCCGGCCTGCACCGCCATAATCTTGCTGCGGACGATAATCGTCGGACTGACTTTCCGCAGCGACATCATCAGCAAGCTGGGCAGCGAGATGTTCGCACGTGTCGTGACGCACTGAATCCACAACCCAAAGTAGCGAAAGAAGACCAGCAGAAAAATCAGCGCGAAGAACGCGACCAGCACGACCACGCCCAACACCCAGGCATTCGAGTTTTCGGCGGCCAGCAAAGACAGATGATTCATCATAATGGCTTCCAAAGTGGGAGGGGCACTCTTGCCCGTCTTGTTTTCGGTGTCCGCGTTCGAGGACGGGCTAGAGTGCCAGTCCTACTACTACTTGTCGGTCGGTTTAGCTCTGTCCAAAATCATCGTCAAGCGGCGTCCGTTCGCGCTCGGCGAGTGGCTCCTCGCCGGGTATCTGCTGCGGCACCGCACTCTCGCGCACTTGCCGGACGAGTAGACGATTGCCTTTGAGTGCCAACACGCGCACCGGCGTGTCAGTCAAAATGAGCATCCCTTCGCTCTCGGCATGCATCCGCTCCCCTTCAATCAATACCATGCCACCGGGGCCGAGACGAGTCAGCGTGGTCCCGATTTTTCCGATTAATCGCGAGAGGCGTTCCGTTTCGGCGACAAACGGTTCCATCTCATCCAAGCTGGGCGGATTCATCATCCGCCGGCCGTATTCCGTGCGTGGAAAAACGTAAAACGCTCCCCCCAACACTGACGGAAATAACACAACCAGCGCCGCGATGTAGATCAAAAACAGCGTCAGCTCGCCCGACTTTCCCCACGCTTGCCATGCGCTCCACACTGAAATGATGAAGACGATTCCGGCCGCCGTCATGATGACGCCGCCAGACGGAATAAAGACCTCCGCAGCCAACAGTGCCAGCCCTAAGGCCAACGTCAGCACCGCTATCAACGCGTAACTGTCCATGACCAACTGCACCCTTCGCGAGAACTCACTTCAGAAACGGAGCGCAGTTTATCGGGCTACCGAGGTCAGACAAGGAGGTCGCACATCTTCAGGTGGCAGCGCTGTTTCTCTCCCTCTCCCTTTCTGAGAGGGTCGGGGCGAGGGAATCAATGGTCGTTGACGGTCTATTGTGGATTGCATCCCTCATCCGGCCAGCGGCTCCCGAAGGGCGACGGGCGGGATCAAGTCGCGGGATCAGCCAACGGTTTTCGTTCGTGGGAAGAACACGCGTTTCGATGTGATCGACTCCGTCGCCTCGAAGCGTTTGCCCAGGCTGGCGTACTGGCCGAGTCGATCGGCGATCGCGGACGCACCCTCAGTGTCGCACCAGTGCAAAATGCCGCCGCGAAAAGGTGGAAAGCCGATCCCCAGAATCAAACCCATGTCGACATGATGCGGTGCAGCGACGATCCCTTCTTCGAGGACTCGTGTCGCCTCCAGCAGCATCGGCAAGAACAAGCGGTCGGTCAGTTCGTCGAGCGAGAACTGGCGGTTGTCCGTTCGATGCTTTTCGAGGAACGGCGCGAAATCGGGATCAGCCTCCGGCTTCCCCTTCTTGTTGAGCTTGCGGAAACCGGAACCGCTCTTGTTGCCAAGCCGTCCCGCTTTCACGAGTTCACCGAGAATCGGCGTCGGCTTCGCGCGGTCGGCGTATGCGGTCGAAACGACTTGGCCGGCATAGTATGCGGTATCCAAGCCGACGAGATCACTGAGCGTGATCGGTCCCATCGGCATGCCGAACTTTGTCGCTGCCTTGTCGATGTCATCCATCGATGCCCCTTCTTGCAGCAAGAGCACCGCCTCGTTCATGTACGGCAGCAGTACCCGATTCACCAGGAAGCCGGGGCAGTCTTGCATCACGATCGGCGTCTTGCCGATCCGCTTGGCGAGAGCCACGATCGTTGCCACGGTGTCATCGTCGGTCTTCGCGCCGCGAATGACTTCAACCAGTTCCATCCGATCGACCGGATAAAAGAAGTGCATGCCCACAAATCGCTCGGGATGCGGCGCGGCTTCGGCCATGCGCGTGATCGAGATCGTCGACGTGTTGCTGCACAGGATCGCGTCGTCGCGGAGCAGCGGCTTCAGCTCACCGTACGCCTGCTTCTTGAGCGCCTCGTTTTCGGTGATTGCCTCGACGACGACGTCGGCATTGCAGAAGACCGCCCGCGATGTCGACGTGCTTAACCGCGTGAGCATCTCCTGCATGTCTTGCGGAGTCGCGCGGCCGATCTTGATGCGGCCTTCGACCACCTGGCACGCCCGCTTCAGGCCATCGGCCAGTCGATCCTGTCCGACATCGACCATGACAGCCGGCACGCCGCGGCGCGCGTGCGCGGTCGCGATACCCGCTCCCATCAGCCCGCTGCCGAGCACTCCGATGCTCGTCACGTCACGAGCCTTTGCGGTCGGTGGCAGAAATCCCGGATCGCGCCCCAGCGCGTTGTTCATAAAAAAGACCGAGATCAAATTCGACGAGATCGGAGTGCCGGTCACTTCGAGCGCGACCTCCTGCTCGACCTTCAAGCCCTCATCGAGCGGCCGGTTGATCCCCAGCTTGATTGCTTTCAGCGCAGCCAGCGGAGCCGGATACTGCCCCTTCGTTTTCCCTTTAATCGCTCCCTCAGCACACGCGAACGCGAAGGTCAACTCGTTTTCGCTGAGTCCCAGAGGCTGCGAGCGGCGTTGACGTTCGGTCTGCCACTCGCCGGTCGATTGCACCCGCTCGATCAGCGCGGTACCCACGTCGATCAACTTGTCGGCCGGGACCGCATCGAAGCAAAGTCCGATCTGCACGGCCTTCGTCGCCGACACCGGCTCGCCGCCACAGATGATTTCGATCGCGTGCTGCACACCGACCAGGCGAGTCATCCGCTGCGTCCCGCCCCAACCGGGGATCAGTCCAATCTTCGTTTCCGGCAGCGCGATTTTCGTCGACGGGTTTGTGGAGGCGACACGGTAGTCCATCGACAGGATCAACTCGGTCCCGCCACCCATCGAGTTGCCATCGACCAGAGCGACAACCGGCAGGGGCAACTGACTGATTCTCGAAAACAAGGTGTGACCGCTCGCGATCGCTTGTTGGCACCGCTCGCGCGGAGCGTCGATCAACGCGGCCAGCTCATTCAAGTCTGCTCCGGCAATGAACTGCCCCGGCTTGCCGCTGCGAAACAGCAAACCCCTGAGGTCCGACCGCTTCTCGAGTTGTTCGACATGCGCGGCCAACTCGGTCAGCACCGCCTGCGACAACGTGTTGACCTTTTTGTCCAGCACGTCGAAAGTCAGCAACCCGATCTGGCCGGCGAGTTCTTCGAAGCGGAAAAATGCCATGAGGAGTCCTTTCAAGAATCCAGACCTTCAAACAACCTGCTGCCGATACGAACTAAAGTCGCGCCCTCTTCGATGGCGACTCCGAAGTCGCCGCTCATGCCCATTGAAAGCTCGGTCAATCGAGTTTGCGGCGCCGCTCGCCGCGCGAGTTCGTCTCGCAATTCTCGCAGTGCGCGGAACACCGGCCGGGCGGCTTCGGGATCGTCGGTGAGAGGGGCCATCGTCATCAAGCCCGCGATCTGCACGTGGGGCACCGCTTGCAGCACGTCCCACTGCGCCTTCAACTCGGCGGCGGGCAGTCCGTCCTTCGCAGTTTCGCCCGAGACGTTGACCTCCAAGAGCACTTGCGGAAGAAGCGTTCGTTCGGCGGCGACCTCGGAGATTCGCTCCAGCAGTCGCAGGCTGTCGACAGAGTGAATTAACGTGGTTCGAGGCACCACGGATTTCACCTTGTTCCGCTGCAAATGGCCGATGAGGTGCCAGCGGATTTCGGCAGGAAGCTGCGCTGCCCGTTCAGCGAATTGTTGCGGTCGATTTTCGGCGAGGTCATGGACTCCCAGTTCGACCAATTGCCGGACCCAAGCCAGCTGTGCGTATTTAGTGACAGCAACCAGCGTGACTTCGTTCGGCGAACGCCCGGCGCGCACGCAAGCAGCCGCGATTTCCGCGGTGACCTGCTGTAGATTGTCGGCTAAACGGTCATTCATGCCGGGCATTCTGGGGTGGTCGGCCAGCCCCGACAACGTATTGACCCTTCGGCGACGTCACGAATAGAGTCCGAAGCGTCTGCCGGCGGCCCCGTCGGAACGGAATCTCACTTCGCAGGATGGCGACACATGCCACGAATCATTGCTTGCATCTGTCTGTTGTCAGCAGCTTGGGCCAGTTCAGCCGAATCTCTCGGCCAAGCTCCAGAGAAGGATTATGGCTTCAAAGTCGTGGCAACATCTCAGACCACCGGCATCGAACGAGCCAGCCAGTCCAGCCTGTGGGTCTTGGAAATCCAGTTCAAGTCGCTGCGACAAGTGCAACTCGATCTGCCTGATCCGAAGACCGGCCAGAAACGCAAAGAGATCGTCCAGTATTTGATCTATCGAGTCGTGAACCGTGGGCTGGGCGAAGTCAAAGAGGAAACCGAGGCTCCCTCCACGAATACCTTCGATCCCGAAGCCGTTCCGCCATTGTTTATCCCCGAGATCTCGCTCATCACGCAGGACAACGGCCCGCAGAATATTTACGACGACCGGCTGATCCCAGCCGCCGAGAAAGAAATTCGCAAACGGGAACAAGAAGGAAAAACGCCCCACTTGCCTCTGGGAGTGGTGCTGAAGAACAGCGTGAAGATCGCCGGAGCAATTCCGCGAGAAGCGGCTCCCGGTATGCCTCCCGAAATGCACTACGGTCTCGCGATGTGGCGTGGGGTCGATCCCACCGCCGACCGATTCACGATCATGCTTTCGGGATTCTCGAACGGATACAAACTGGTACGGGGACCGGTTACCTACCAGGAGCTTCTGGACCGCGTGAAGGCCAACAAACTGACGTTCTCGGATCAAATCTGGGACGGCAAGTCGACCTGGAAAGCTGCCTCCGAGACCTACAACCTCTTCGATGAAAAGAAACCCCTACCCGCCGATCCCGAGGCCAACATTTGGTTTTACACGACCACCTACGACCGAGTCACCGACGACGAAGAAAAGCCGATCGTCTGGCGCAAAACTCTGATCCAACGTTTCTGGCGACCCGGTGACGAACTGAATCGGCAAGAAAAAGAATACCGCTTTGACGGCGAACCCGAATGGATCTATCAGCCGGACGACATCCGCTTTCCAGTCGTGAAGCGAGTTCCCAAAATCGCAGCGGCGGCCAAGCCGGTCAACAACGCGACTGAGAAGCCTGCGGCCGAAGAGAACAAGTAGTGCGGCTGAGCCCTGAAGTCCAAGTCCCAAGCTTTGATGTCCAAGGAATCCTTAACTCTCAATGTCCAAGTGAGCCGCGACAAACTTTGGGATTGGGGCCTTGGGGTTTCCTTGCTCATTGGGTTTTGGAAATTCGGATTTCTCGCCAATGCACCAGAAATTCAATCCACTGAATCGTGATCTGATCGTCAACATCAACGGACGACTGATCCACCGCGACCACGCGGGAGTCAGCCCTTTCGATTCAGTTGTGCAAGGAGGGGACGCCGTCTGGGAAGGCTTACGGTTGTACTCCGGCCGCATCTTCAAATTGTCAGAGCACCTCGCCCGGTTGCGCGGTTCGGCGAAGGCGCTCGCATTCGCCCAGATTCCCAGCGACGACGAGCTGATTGAACAGATTCGCCGGACGCTCGAAGCCAATCAGATGTTCGACGGTGTCCACATCCGGCTGACGCTGACGCGCGGAGTCAAGTACACGTCAGGCATGGACCCACGACTCAACACGGTCGGCCCAACGCTGATCGTGCTCGCCGAACACAAGCCTCCGGTCTACGACAAAGCAGGATTGAAACTCATCACCAGCAGCGTCCGTCGATTTCCGCCTGACTGCCTCGACCCGAAGATTCACCACAATAATTTGATTCAGTCGATCCTCGCGAAACTGGAAGCCAATCACGCCGGGGCCGATGATGCCTTGATGCTCGATACGCGAGGCTTCGTCGCCGAAACCAACGCGACGCACGTCTTTCTCGTCGATCACGGAGAGGTCCTCACCAGCCGGCTGGTCGCCTGTCCGGAGGGGATCACGCGCACGACCGTGCTGAGGCTTTGCCGCAAGCACGGTATCCCACACGCCGAACAGGATCTCTCGCTCACCGAGGTCTATCGTGCCGACGAAATGTTCTGCACAGGCACGATGGGCGAACTGGCCGCCGTCATAGACGTCGATGGCCGCACAATCGGAACCGGCCAACCCGGCCCAATGACCCGCCGCCTCAGCGAACTCTTTGCCGAGCTGACCCGCACTGAAGGAGTCCGATTGCTATCTCCGCCAACAGCGATCGTCTGATTTCAAGTGCGTTTGTGTCGGGAATGTTCGGATCGCTGGCGGAGCGATCGTCACGGAATGAAGTACCGGTGCGACCGATTCACTACCGTTAATCGGCAGGGGGGTTCCAGCCGATTCCGCCGAAGACATCTAATGCCCACCCTAGTCCTTCGCTGATTCGGACAAACGGCTATGTTACACGGTGGTCGAATTTGACTACGGCTCTCCGTGTCTTCGGACTCGGGAGTTCGTTTTTTGCGAGCCAATGAGAACAATTAAGGGTTGTAGGATCGCGATTTTCCGCACGGGCATTGCCAGCGCTTTGACCGGCTAAGTATCGTGTCCAGACTCACGCCATTTTCTCGGCGGTATCGCAGCGGGCCCAACTCTTCTCCAAGAGGCTGTGATCCAATGTTTTTTACTCCTTGGTTGCGCTCTTTTTCCCGTCGTATCCGCTTTTCAAAACGTCGCCAGAAACGACTCAGTCCGCAGCAGCACCAAAAGATGCTGCGCGGGCCGATCGTCGTAAGCCAAAACGTCGAAGGCCTGGAAGAACGGCTCGTTCTGACTCCGCCCAGCTTCGTGTCGGTGACGCCGAACGGCGGGTTGTTTTTGTCGGACGGCGCGACGTTGACCGAGTCGCCGCGCGAATTGTTATTTCAATTCAGCCCTGGCCAGACGCTGGCGGCGGCGCAATCGACGCTGTCCGTCGCGGTGAATTCTGGAGCGACGTTTCTGACGTTGCCCACTGCCGCCGAGATCAACAAATTCAGCAGCCTGACCACACCGTTCAACGTGCAGATCGGGCGAGATGGCTCAGAGATTGCCACGGTTTCCTCCGTCGACGTTCCCCTCAGACGCCTGAATTTGACATCGCCGACTACCGCCGCTCACGCGATCGGGGAATCGGTGACGTTGGCTTCGCTGACCGCCATTCAGATTTATGCCGCCGGAAATGACGGCGGCTTCCGTGCCGCATCGGCCGTGACCGATTTCAATTCTGCCGGTTCTGTCGTGTTGCGTCTGGGGACCGCACGCTTGGGGGCCGCCGAAAACGGCAGGATCCTGACGATCAACAAGTCGGATCTTGGTCTCAATGCGCTGCCAACGATCACCGGCGCTGCTGGCGCGATCACGCTGAGGTTGAACAGCAATACGACCACGCCCACCACGGCCAACGGGTTGATTCAATTCCTGCAAACGGATGCCACCGCGAAGACGTTGTTGACAGCGGAGTTGGTGTCTGGATCAGGCACGACCTCGCTGGCGGCGATTGCCAATGGCACGAATCTGACCCTCAATGGCGCTGGGGCCGCTTCCGCCTTGTCCAGTCTCGGAGCAACACCCGGGTTCTCGATGCAGTTCCGGGCGAAAGCGTCCGGGCCGGCGGGGAATTTGATTTCCTTGCAGTTCGTTGGCCGAAACCTGGGATCGGCCACCCCATTGATCAACGTGGTGGGGAATCGCATCGAAGTCACACTCAACAACGGTGCCAGTCCGACCTTGGCGTCGAACTTAATCACCGCCATTCAAGGCAATGCTCAAGCGAATGCGTTGATTAGCGTCTCCACGGTTTTTGGAAACAGTGCGACCAGTCTGGCCGAGACGCCGGATGGCACGCTGCTGCAACTTTCCGGGGCCGATCAGTTGCTGTCGCCAGGTTATCGCGATTTGCAATCCGGCAGCACGAATGAAGTGATCTATCGCTTCGCGGAAGCGTTGGGAGACGACAAGTATCGCATTCAAGTGGTGGGCGCCGGAGCCAATCCGCTGGTCAATACGGGATTGGAAGTTCTCAACGACACCAATCTGGACGGTGTGGGCGCGGACTCACTGTTGACGCTGACTCTGAATCTGGGCACGCAAATCAGCGCGGTGGTGCCGCAACCGGTGATTCGCAATCAAGTGTTGACGGTGCTCAACGCCGCTAACGTCACGGATGGCGATGTGCTGTTGATTGATCCAGGAACCCTCTCCGCATTGGGGACACCGAACCTGTTCGCGTTTGAATTCGATCGCACGGGTGGTGTGCGGGCAGGCAACACTCCGATCGACATCACGGCCGCAGTGACGGCGACCGACGTTGCGAATGCAATCGTCGCGGCAATCACTTTGCAGACCGCGAACATGCGCGGTGTCAGCGCGAGCAATGTCGCCGGGGTGGTGACGGTGGTTGGCAATGCGTTCGACCCACGGCTCACTTTGTCGCAAGCCAACAGCACCGCGATGTCGGTCAAGGCGGGTGGTCTCACTCCGCGGCAGAATTTGGTGAATGTTTATTTCAACCCGGACCAACTGGTGAGCTCGCTGGCGACTGATCCGCGCTTCTATCAGTTGATCGACACGCAGGGGACCGTGGCGACCACCGATGACCAGATGCGAATTCCCACCTCGGTCATCTACGACAACGTCCACAACACGGCGGTGCTGGACTTCGGTCTGAACCTGCCGACGGCGACCTATAAACTGCGCACCGGATCTTCGGACGAAACGAACAACACGATCGGGACTGCCGTGGATGTCGGTCGCATCCATGGATCGTCACCATTCAGACAATTGGGCTTCATCGGCGACGCGGGGGGGAATGCGGACTTCGATCTCTACAAATTTGAAGTGCAAGCCAACAGCACAATCACCGCGACCGTTCAGCCAGGAACAAGTCTGGATTCGACCTTACGGTTGTTCTCGGACGCAGGAGTGCCGCTGGGAGCAACGACGGTTCTGAACGGCGGGCTGGGCGGGACCGATCAGATCTCGTTCGTGTCGCTTCTAGGTGGCACGTTTTATCTCGGTGTGTCGAATAGCGTGAATAACGTTTACAGCGCGGTGGACGGCAGCGGAACGGTGGCCGGCGGCACCACCGGCACGTACCAGTTGACGATTGCCAGCAACACGCTGGTTTCTGCGAGCGACAACAACTCGAGTTTCGCCACGGCGACGCAACTCGGTCAGTTGGGGCGTGGCGGGCAGGTCTTCCAGAGCCGAATCGAAGCGCAGCAAGGGATTCCTGTTCCACCGCCCGCTGGCGGTCCGGACGAACCGGGGCATCGCGAGATTCCAGCCGAGTCACACGGCGTCGGCCCCGGCACGGCCCCGAGTGCTCCGGGAGCGTTGGGCATTGTGCGGTTCAACTTCCCGCTGACCTATGGTGTGGACTCACAGGGCAACACGCTGTTTAACCAGATCACCGAAGATCAGAAGCAGCGTGCTCGCGAGATTTATGAGATCTACGGAAGGCTGTACGGCTTCGAAGTGGCGGAAGGGGGCGGCACGGGGATCGTCACCGGCGACATCCGCGTGGTGGACCCCAGCATGCCGCCTGACGCGGCGGCGGGAATCGCCGGCGGCGGGCTGGCGGTGATGAACGCGCGGCTGAACTTCACCGCGACCGACAATCAGTTCGGCGGCAGTTGGATGGGCATCGCGCTGCATGAAATTGGTCACATCATCGGCCTGGGACACTCCTACGAACTTCGTTCGGTGCAAGGCAATGGCACGGCAGGGGAAGATCAGTATCCCGGCCACAACGACATCGTGCATGGCCGCCGCATCAGACCCAATAATGGCTCGGACATCGACCTGTATCAGTTCAATGTGGCGACGACCGGCAACTTCACCGCCGAAATCGTGGCGGAACGAGATGCCAGTCTGCTCAGCAATGGCCTGCTCGATTCCGTGCTGCGGCTCTACAAGCTGAATACGGACGGCACACGGACGCAGATCGCGCAGAACGACGACTACTTCAGCGCGGATTCGTATCTGAATCTCACTTTGGATGCGGGCACGTACTTCGTCGGCGTCAGCAGCACGGGCAATAATGACTATGACCCGACCATTTCCGACACCGGCTTTGGCGGAACTTCGGATGGGAACTATCGGCTGAAGCTGAATTTCACGACGGAGACTTCCGCATCGCTCGGTCAGTTGAGCGGTGTGGTTTCCGCAGCTTCCAATGCGACTCCGATCGTCATTACCTCCAACGCTCACGGGCTGATCAACGGCAATCAAGTCACGGTCAGCGGAGTTGGCGGCAACACGGCAGCCAACGGGACGTTTACAGTCACCGTGCTGGATGGGAACAGCTTCCGGCTCGACAATTCGATCGGCAATGGAGTCTACGCGGCCGGAACAGGCACTTGGTTCCGCACGACGGACGCTCGCTTCGACGGTGACCTGGACAACAAGGCGGGCGGACCGGCCAACGAGTTCGCCTTCCGCAGCGGCACGACGCTGTACGTCGACAAGTCGGTTATCACGAACTTGACCAGCGCCATCAACTCCGTGACGACTGCAATTCCGGTCCGCGACGCCAGCGTGTTCACGTCGCCGACGCCGTTCAACATCAGAATCGATAACGAGGAAATGTCGGTCACCGGCATCAACGGCAACACACTGACGGTGACGCGTGCTCAAAACGGGACGACGGCCGCGTCGCACACGTCCGGCAAAGCGGTGCGGCCGGTGTCGGCCAACGGGACGTCCACGAATCCCTTTGGCTTGATCTCGGATGCCATCGCGGCGGCGGCCGAAGGGAATCTGATCCGCATCGTGGGGAACGGTGGCACGGATAACGACATCCTGACGGTAGCCGACAACCGACCGTATTTGATCGGTTTGAATGATGCGTTCGCGGTACTGGAGGATGGTTCGACCTTTGTCGCGCCGAAGAACGTCGTCGTGCAGATGGATGCCGGAGCGCTCTTCAAGCTCAATCGTGGCGTTATCGACGCCGGTACATCGGCGGTGGGATTGGATCGCAGCGGCGGCGCGCTGCAGGTGTTGGGCAATACGCGGCAAAGCGTGTTCTTCACCTCGCACGAAAACGACCTGATTGGCGGCGACAGCGACGGCGTGACCGACGGCGCGAATGCCGGCGACTGGGGCGGACTGGTGATGCGAGCCGACTCGGACTTCCAGGCGGCGGATGCCGCTGCCAACCCAGATGCTCCCGGCATCTTCTTAAACTACATCAATCACGCCGACATCAGCTTCGGCGGCGGGTTGGTTACGGTGAACTCGGTCACCAGCACCTTCAACTCGATTCATATCGTGACGGCTCGGCCGACGGTCACGCACAACATCATCAGAAACGGTGGTGACGCGGCCATGTCGGCCGACCCGGACAGCTTCGACGATTCGCGTTGGCGCATCGGTCCGGAACTGTTTGCCAACCAGTTGATCAACAACACGCTCAATGGCATCTTCGTCCGTATTGTCACCACGGCCGGCGTGCCACAGGACCGGCTGACCAAGACCGCTCGGTTCGACGATACGGACATCGTCCACTTGATTACTCAAAACTTGGAAATCGTGGGCAACGCGGGTGGACCGCTCAATGGCACTCCGCGTCCCAGCGGACGGTTGGCGGTTGATCCGGGTGTTGTGGTCAAGTTCGGCTCGTCACGCATCGAAGGTTTGCGAGGCAGCTCGCACCTGATCACGGAAGGGACGCCCGGCAATCCGGTCATCCTGACCTCAGTGAATGACGATCGCTACGGCGCAGGTGGAACGTATGACAGCACCAACAACGGCACCTCGGTGGTGGCCGCGGCCGGCGACTGGGGCGGCTTGATGTTCAACGCGGTGTCGCGGTTGAGCATGGATAACGCCTACGTGGCCTTCGCCGGCGGCAACATTCCGATCGAAGGTGGTTTCGACAACTTCAACACGATCGAAGCGCATCACAACACGAGTGTCCGTGTCGCCAACACGTTGTTCGAGAACAACGCTGCTGGCGGCGGTGGCAACCGCAACGGCCGCGGCAGCAGCACGGCGGCCACGATCTTCGTCCGTCAGGCGCAGCCGATCATCGTTAACAACACGTTCCGTAATAACGGTGGTGCGGTCATCGACATCAACGCCAACGCGATGCTCAGCACGTTCCAGCGCGACACCGGCAGCAGCACCGGCGACCTGGGAGCCTTTACGCAGTTCGCCGGCAATCATGGTCCGCTGGTGCGGCTGAATCGCATGGAAGGCAACGGCATCAACGGCATGAACGTCCGCGGCGATATCCTGACCACCGAATCGGTCTGGGACGATACGGACATCGTGCATGTGCTCCGCAGTGAAATCCGCGTTGATCAGCATCACACCTATAGCGGTCTGCGTTTGCAGAGCAATCCGGGCGAGAGTCTGGTCGTTAAACTGCTGGGCGCAAACGCCGGATTTACGGCGGACGGAATCCTGCTGGACATCGATGACCGCATCGGCGGCACGGTGCAGATTCTTGGACAGCCGGGCTTCCCGGTGGTGCTCACTTCGCTGAACGACGATTCGGTCGCTGCCAGCCTGGATCCGCGCGGTTTTCCGCAGTTCGATACCGACAATGACGGAGCCGCGTCGCCGGCCGTGCCCGGTCAATGGCGCAGCATCCTGTTTAACAGGAACAGCAACGACCGCAACGTCCGCACGGAGTTGGAAGAAGAGAAAGCCAACAACGGTGGCATCGACATCAATGACAACGCGGGGAACGCTCAGTACCTCGGTGAACTGGCTCCGCAACATAAGACGGGGCCGCAGGCAGACTCGCTGGGTGTGACCACGCGCATCAACAGCGACGACAATCGGCCGGCTGGTTTTGAAGTTCAAGGGTTTATCAGCGCGGATGATGCTGGTGACGTTGATATTTACAGCTTCGATGCCACCGCTGGCAGCGAGATCTGGGTCGACCTCGATCGCACGCGCGGCGCGGCACTCGATCCGGTTGTTGAACTGGTTCGAGCCGACGGCTTTGTGCTGGTGCGTGCCCGCTTCAACCCGCTCACGAATCGCGTCGAGGATTTGAACGGCAATGCACAGCCAGCCAATCAGCAACTGACCAAGTTCGACTATGATGGCGGCGACTTTTACACGTTCAACTTCCGTGATACCGGCTTCCGCACGACTCTGCCGGGCAATGCTGGAACCGTTGGCACGTACTTCGTCCGCGTCCGCAGCAATCAAGCAACCAATGCCAATCTCAACAACGTGATTGATGGCGGCCTGACCAGCGGCGAGTATCAGTTGCAAATCCGCCTGCGGCAAACGGACGAGAAGCCCGGCTCGGTGGTTCGCTTTGCCGATATCCGGTTCGCGACGATCGGCATCGAAGTCAACGGCCTGCCACGGCACTCGCCGCTGCTGGGCGAATCGATGGAGACCACCGCGCAAAATAACGGTCCGAACCAGACGCATCAGCCGTTGGGTAACTTGCTCGATTCCGACCGCAACACGATCAGCTTCGGCGGGACATTAAGTTCCGGCAATGATCAGGACTTCTTCCGATTCAATAGCGACTACGCCAGGACGATTCTCGGCGATTCGATTCAGGTGATTGGCGGTTCCAGCGGTGGCGGCAAGACTTGGACGGCGGTGTTCGATCTGGACTATGCCGATGGTCTGTCGCGCGGCGATACGACGCTAACCGTCTACGATGCCGGCGGACGGCCGATCTTGATTGGTCGTGAATCGAGCATCGAAGACGATCGTCCGGCCACCGGAACTGGCGTCAACGGGCTCCCGCAAGGGAGCGATCTCGACGATCTTACGCGCGGTTCGGTCGGTCCGCTGGATCCCTTCATCGGTCCGGTGCAGTTGCCGACGGGGAATCCGGGCGATACCACGAACTACAGCGTGGCGGTCAGTTCGAATCGTTTCACCAACTCGCAACTCGATCAGACCTACGATGCCACCCCCACGAACCCGCTGGTTCGGTTGGAGCCGGTTAACTCGGTCACGCGCATCGTGGAAGATCACATCGGCGTCCAAGGCTACGATTCCAACGGCGCGCAAGTGGACCCCACTTTGGTCGACGGACTGTTTGATATCACCAGCGCTGCATCGCTGAGCACCAATGTCCGGCCGTTTGATTTCGGTGACGTGGTGCTGTTCGTCAACCAGGGGGACGCGCTGCGGACGGTGAATCCGCTTTTCGGGCAGTTGGTGACCACGATCGACACCGATTTGACAGCCGGCAACGACTTCATGCAGGACATCGTGATGCGCTCGGACGGAACGCTTTACGGTTATCAACGAGTCGACGCCACCCCCAACACGGCGGGACGATTGGTGAGGATCAACACCGGCGACGGCACGCTGACAACGGTCGGAACGGACAATATCCCAGGCGAGTCTGCGCCCTTCGTGGACGGCAACAATTCAGACTTCGACGATCTGACGATCACCGACGAAGTTGGGGCCGTCACGTTCCGCCGCACCGATGGCCCGTCCTACGAAGGCTACTACAGCGTTTTTGAAAACGAAGGGGGAGGAACGGGGGCCTCCGACACGACCCGTAATTCCAAGTTGTACCGGTTCGACCCGGCTACCGGCGTAATTGCCAATTCGGCAAACGATCAAGGCTTTGCCAACATTCAGTACGCGGGCGTGACCTACGCCACCGCAACGATCACGGTGCTCAACACCGCGCCTGACTCGACCACCATCAGGTTGCAGGCGCGGGCTCCGGGAACCGGCGGCAACGGCATCACGATCAACGTGATCTACGCCGGGGATGGGGGCCAATCGGTCAGTGCGGGCGGTCGCACCATCACCGTCAGTGCTGGAACGGCCGCGACCGCGCAGGGCATCGTGGACGCGATCAACCAGCACCCGGTTGCCGGACTGCTGGTCCAAGCGGCTCGGATCACGAACAACGACGTCACGGGGGACGCCAACGTCATCACTAGCGGTACAACGACAGGTGGTACGCAAGGGGTGGCCGGGGTCATCAAAGGGAACGTGACCGGGTTGGCGTTTAACCAGTTCAACGGCGGCAATCTGTTCGGCGTGACCAGTCGTGGCGAGTTCATCAGCATCAATCGGGACACTGGGCGGGCGACCCTGATTAAGGACTTCAGCCTGCCCGCGAACGGCAGCATTGGCACTAACGCGGGCACGAACGGTTTCCAGGGCTTGGCGTTGGGGCCGCAAAACGTCGATGCCAACGGAAACGGCACCGGAGGTGATTTCGCCAACACGTTCTTTGCGATTACGCAAGACGGACGGCTGGTCGCCTTTGACAACACAGGGAATACCGTCAGCGCGTTTGACAGCAATCGGCAAACGCAAACGGTCAGTATTCTCGGCGAGCAGGAAACGCTGGTCGGCGGGCATACCATCGAGGACGTCACGCTCCAAGTGACCGACGCCAGCGTGTTCACGTCGCCGACGCCGTTCGACATTCAGATCGGTACCGAGCGGATGACGGTCACGAATGTGAATACGGCCACTGACATTCTGACGGTCGTTCGTGGAGTGAACGCCACCTTCGTTTCCACCGTCAGTGCGGTGACTCCGGTGTTGTCGACGGACAATTCCGTGTTTGTGGCGAATGCCAGCCTGTTCGCGACGGCGACGCCGTTCATGATCCGCATCGATAACGAATTGATGCGCGTGAATACTGTGGCCGTTGGAGCGAACCGACTGGATGTGACGCGCGGGGCGACAGTCGGCTCGGTGCGAGCAAACCACAACTCCGGTACGGCCGTTTATGAAACCTCCGCCGTGGCGCACGTCACAGGCGAGCGCATCTTCGACCTGACCAGCGAATACACCCTGACGTTCGATACCGGCACGCAGTTGCTGACCACCGCGCCGCTCAGCGTGAATGCGCCGGGGGCCAGTAGCTCGGCACAGGATGAGAGCCAGGAATTGGACGTCGTCGCCTACAGCGGCACCTGGGGCATCGACATCGTCAACGACTTCGCACGCACGACCGCCCTGCGGGCGAACGTGCCGGCATCCACCAGTGGTGCCACGGGCACGATCCAGGTGCAAAGCACCGCTGGCTTCCCGGCCGCGCCATTTATCCTCCGTGTCGAAGACGAATTGATGCGGGTCACGGGGGTCGGTGCCAACAGCTTCACCGTGATCCGTGGCGTGCGCAACACGTCGGCCGTGGCACATCAAGGGGCCACGACGTCCGGTCAAACGCTGGCGCCAGAGACGGTCTATCAGGTACTCACCACGACGCTCAACGAGCCAGGCAATCTGGCAGCGGCGCCGACAACGACGATTGCTGCAACATCTGGTTTGGACAATTCCGCCGCCACAATCACGTTCGATGTGACGGACGCCGCCTTCGCAGCCGCGCTCGTCAACGACGTGTCTGTTCTGCGGATCGACGCTGAAGAGATGCTGGTGCGAAACGTCGCCGGCACGACGATCACCGTCGATCGTGGCAGCAACGGCACAGCGGT
>VGZH01000033.1 GCA_016872645.1 Planctomycetota bacterium
TCGGTTGTGACGCAGGGTCATGCGATCGGGGTGAAGGTCGATGGACAGCAGAAGATAACCTTTGGTGATGTACCGCTGCCGCTGAAGTCGGGCCGCGTTGCCATTGGGACAAGCAGCCAGGCGAAGGTGGAGTTCGACAAAGTCTCCGTTACTTCGTCTGAGGGGCGTCCACCGCTGTTGACGGCGTCTGCTCGCGTCACGCAGTTGTCGGTTCGAAAGTGGCTCGGTGATCGGCAATGGGTGTTCGACAGCGATGAGCCGATCCTGCAATTGCACAACGAGCGAGATCCAAGCTGTTTCGCGAAGCTGATGCCGGGAGACAAACCGCGGCTGACATTCGATTCGCACTGGGGCTTGGAGAATCAGGGCGCGTTCCCAGACGCCGCGAGTAAGTGGACTGAGCCGGTCGTGAGTGGCGGCGGTGAGACGGTGTCGGCCTTGTGGTCGTCCCGCAACGTGAAGGATCGATTCCTCACGAAGAGCACGCTGGTCGTCGGCTTCGACTCGCAGCGCGGGACTTACAGCTACGACATCGACAGCGAATTGGAAGTCCTCCCCGGCGAGCCGTTTCATTTTCGCTACGGGTTCGATTTCGAACATCACACGCCGCTCGATCCGTTTCGCTGGCAGTATTTGATTGCTCGGCGGAAGAACGGCGAGCTGTATCACCGGCCGGTGTATCCGATCGATCCCGGCCCGCAGAATGACCTGGAAATATATCGCGGATCGCGCGTCTGGTACGGGCGTCATGGGGAGACGGTCCCGGTCGTCCCCGCCGTTGAATACGACATCAAGGCGGACTGGCATCGCGACCCGAAGGATGTCGCGAAGCTGCTCCCCCGCAAGTTGAACACGGCGGTCTGCGCGGCGTTCTACGACACAGGGGTCAGCTTTGAACCAGAGACCGCTGCGCCCGGCACGAAGCTCCGCGTGAAGTACCGCTATACCGGCGTCCCGGCCGCCGAAGCGGAATCGCTCTTCAAGCAATCCAAGATTTACGACTCGCCGACGCTCGATCCGAATCATCACTACATTTTTGCGGATGAGTGGCCGAAGCTGACCTTCTCCAAGTTTGTGCCGCTGAGCGAAACTTGGATTTACGGTCGTACTCCGTTTATGACCGCTCACAATACGCGGCCGACGTATGAATTGGAAAAGAATTGCGGCGCGGGAAGTGGCTTCGCCATGAAGCTTGGCCCGGCATCGTTCGGGAAGGGGAATTTGCCGATCCGCAGGTCAGGCTTTCAGCCTGACGACCAAGACCCAAAATCCGTCGGCCTCGAAAAGGGCCGCTGGCTCGTCACGGCACTCGTGAAGTCGATCAATACACATGGCCCTGGCGGACGAATTGAACTCGAAGCGACTCAAGCGAAGACGAACAAAGTTCTCGCAACCGCGAAGCATTTTGTGGGTAACGGTTCGTTCGATTGGAAGCCGACTGGGTTCGTGTTCGATGTCCCCGAAGATGCCGGTGTCCTCGCGATCGCGTTCGGCAATTCGGGGACGGGCGAGATGCTCGTCACCGATGTTGCCTTCAAACGACTCGCCGATGGAGAAGCGCCGCCAGCCGGCATTGCGTCGAAGCCGAACGATCAGCCGCCGAACTTCGGTTCCGCTCCAGCCGGTGCGCTTGCTGACTTTCGGATGCTCGAAGGAAAAGGAAATTTTGTCTTCAACTATGCAAATAATTCTGAATCGCCAGCATCGTCCAATCCGTTGCAGTTGGGACACCTCGATCTCGCGAACCTCGATTGGGTGGTCGATTCCGGCAGGCCCGCACTCCGCTTCGCCGATAACACAACGAACCGCAAAGACTATCGCCGCGACAGTGGACTCGCCCGCCACTACTTCGAACATCCCGCGTATGCCGGCAAGAACACACTGCCGCTCGCGCTGACGGGCCATCACGGCGGCGGTGCTCCGATGAAAGGGGGTACGCTGGCCGCTTGGATCAAGCCCGCTGCCGAAATGGGAAAAGGTGGTCACGGCAACAAGGGGGATGTGATCGGCTTCGGTGCCCGCCGCTTCGTTCTCGGCCTGCACGGCCAGAAGGCACCGTATCAACTCGCCGCGCGGATCAACGTCAACGACGTCATCGAATCGCCAACAAAGATTGATGCGGATCGATGGCATCATGTCGCGATGACCACCCAGCCGGCCGACGGCCAATGGCGCATCCGATTATTCATCAACGGTCAGACAGCCGGAGACGGCCAAACAAAAAAGTTCCCGTCCGATTCGGTGATCGTTCCGTCTCTGATCCTCGGATCAGAAATTTTTTACTTCCACGACGCCTATTATCGTGGTCTCATCGGCCGCACGTTGGTATTTGATCGCACCTTGTCGGAGAACGAGATCAAGGAACTGGCAACATCTTTCTAGTCGGTGCGTCTGGAAGTTGATGGACGACAATTCGCCAGCATGAGCCGCGCGATTCCATCGGCGGAGACACAGGTCGGTCGGGGTGCTCGAACCAGCGGCTAAGCCGTGCAATGCCATCGAGGAGCCGAGATGTCAAACGTGTTGGGTTTTGGAGCAAAGGGAGACGGCATCGCGGACGACACGGTCGCGTTGCAGCACACGCTCGATTCAGGGGACGGCGTCCTGCGGTTCAACAAGGGGACGTATCGGATCACTCGGCCGCTGGTGGTTGATCTCACGAAACACGGATTCGGGGCCGTTCGCGGTGAGAGCGGAACATCGCGGATCGTCATGGCGGGAGCGGGGCCGGCGATCCGAGTGATTGGCGATCATCAAGGGACCGCGTGGCCGAGCAGCGTGCAGGCTCACACATGGGACAAAGAACGCTTTCCGACAATCAACGGCATCGAGATCGTCGGCGAGCATCCTGAAGCGGTCGGCATCGAATTGCGGAAGACGATGAAGTGCGTGATCTCGCAGGTGCTGGTCCGGCGCTGTCGGATCGGCGTGCATCTGGTCGAGCGAAATCGGGACTTCATCCTGGCGGACTCGCACTTGTACGACAATCACGAGGTCGGCCTGTTTTTCGATCGCTGCAACCTGCACCAAGTGATCGTGCATGGCTGCCACATCAGTTGGAACAAACACGCCGGGATCAAAGCTCTCTGGGGCGACGTTCACAACGTGCAGATTGTCGGCAACGACATCGAATACAACAACGCGACCGCCGGCGGGCAGTCGAAAGCCAGCGACGAGCTTGTCGGCCACGCGGGTGGCTCGGAGATTCTATTCGATGCGACGGAAGGGGTCATCAGCGAGGTGACGATCAGCGGCAACACGATTCAAGCCACCGTGCAAACCGGCGGTGCGAACATTCGCGTGATCGGGGCCGAGGTCACTCGCCCGCAAATCGCCGATGGCGGCACGACGCAGAAGCCCGACACCACGCACCTCATCAACATCACTGGCAATGTGCTCGGCAGCCAGTGGCGAGCGGTCGAGCTTCGCAACGTCTCGCGAGTCACGATCACCGGCAACACGATCTACGACTCGAACGACCTGTCGATTTTCGCGAAGCAATGCTCTGGCATCACCGCCAACGGTAACACCTTCGGCTGGCGTTGCCTCGACGGTGAACCTCGCAAAGATGGCCTGAGGTTCGAAGACTGCGACAACATCGTGCTCAGCGGTTTGGCCACGCAGCGGTTTTGTGCTGGCTCTGCCGAGGCCGGTGCCGCGATCACGTTCCTCCGCTGTACCGACAGCAGCCTGTCCGATTCGCAAATCCTCGACCCGCTACATTGCGGCGTCGAACTCGAAGACTGCCAGCGCTGCCGAGTCACCAATAACACGATCGTCGATCGCCGCTCCCAACGAACGATGAAGCACGCTATCCGCTTCGTAGGCCAATGCCGCGACAACCTCATCACCGGCAACCTCCTCGGCGGCGCGACGGCAAAACTCCTCGAAGCTGCTGGCGATCCCTCCGAACTGCGCGACAACTTGCTGCTGCGATGACCTTGCCGCTGCGACAAGCGAACAGATTGGTTCAGATGATGTGCCAGATGACGGTGCTGGCTCACTTAAGGTACAGCGAACTCGCGTGCCGATGATTCAGCTTCTTGTCGAGCCAATCAAAAGCTTCGTCCTGCATGGCGATCGTCCGGCGGTGCGGTTCGTCGTAGAGGCGGCCGAGGAATTGATCGGAGTTGCCGGCGTTTCGATTGAGTTCGGCGATGCGTTGCACGGTGGACTGCATTCCGTCCAAGGGGGAGGAGGCAGTCTTGCGAGCACTGTTGTGCGAAGAGCGCTCGCGGCGCGATGAGTGACACGAATTCTGGAAAATCCATCAGTCGATGCAGGCCCGGCAGGAATCGAATCCACGAGTGCGTGTCGATGTGCGACTTCAGCATCGGCGGCATCGACGACATGAATCCGACCACGCAGGCCGCCTTGATCCGCTCGTCCATCGCCGTCAGGTGCTCGACCATGCGGCGGTCATCGAAGTTGACGACGCCTGGACACCTCACGCCCGCCAGAACGAGGGCTTTGGCGATCGTCGATTCTTTGGATCGGCGCTTTTGATTGAACTGCTGCAGGTCGTCGAGCAACACGACTAGAAATGACGCCGGGCCAATTTCGTATGCCGCACTCCAAGACGCAGATTGGTTCACACCAATTCCGGAATCGGCTGACCTTCGTTGAGGATTGGCAGTGGGCGTTTGGCTTGGTCGAAGAAGACGTGGTGGTAGTCGATGTCGAGAACCTTGTACATCGTCGAGAGCACGCAGCCGGGGGTGTAAGGCTTCGAGGTCGGGTATTCGGCCCGCGAATCCGTCGTGCCGATCGCTTGCCCCATCGTGAGGCCACCACCACCGAAGACGATGCTCATCGCACCGGGCCAATGGTCGCGGCCGGCTCCACCGTTGATGTGTGGCGTGCGGCCGAATTCTCCGAAGCACATGACCAGCACGTCGTCGAAAAGGCCACGTTGATGCAGGTCGGTGACGAGCGCAGCGACCGCCCGATCGAACTTCGGCAGCAGGTTGTTCTTGAGCTGCGCGAAGTTGTCGCCGTGAGTGTCCCAGCCGCCGCCAGCTTGGATGGTGACGTAGGTCACCCCCGCCTCGACCAAGCGTCGAGCCAGCAGGCAACTTTGTCCGAGATCATTGCGGCCGTATTGATCGCGCAGCTTCGGGTCTTCTTTTTGGATGTTGAAAGCTCGCACGGCGCGGTCGTTTGTGATCATCTCCATCGCATCGCGGTAGAACGTGTCGAGTCCTGCAATGTCCCCTTGCGTGTCGATGTCGCGGCGGATCGTGTCGAGCTTGCTCATCAAGCCTTGTCGGCGTTCGAGCCGAGCCAGCGGCACTCGGCCGGGAAGTTTCAAGTTGCGGACGTTGAAGCCGTCTTGATTCGGATCGCTGTCGGGTGCGAACGGATTGAACGACGCTCCGAGATACGCCGCCTTGCCGAGACCGAGTGAGTTCGGGAGGTTGACGTAAGCGGGCAGGCTCTCGGCATTCGCCCCGCGCATGCGAGCCACGACCGATCCGCACGCCGGGTAAATGTTGTTGTTGACTTCGATGGTCGGCTGATAGCCGGTCAGCATCCACTGTGAGCCCATGCCGTGGCCCGCGTTCGTGTGCGTGGCCGAACGGACGATCGCCAGCTTGTCCATCACCTGCGCTTGCAGTGGGCAATGCTCGCCAATCTCGATGCCGGGAACGTTGGTCGGGATCGGCTTAAATTCGCCACGGAACTCGGAAGGAGCACCGGGTTTCAAATCATACATGTCAATGTGGCTAGGACCGCCGGATTGCCAGATCTGAATGACCGCCTTGCGTCGCGCGGGCTTTGTTGCCAAATCCGATTCGGCTCGCAGAGTATTCGCGAGTGTCAGTCCGCCAGTGGCAAGGCCACCGACGCGGAGGAAATTGCGGCGCGAAACGCCGTCGCAGGAGCGAGTTCCAGAGCCAATCAGGTCAAGCATTGTCGGAGACCTTTCGAGGCGGGCAGTCTTACCACATCTATACAGGATACTTCGGCAATCCAGGTCGGAGAATGGATTCCGTTCTGTTTTTTTGCCGTGCCGTAATTTTTGGGTCGCGCGACATAGCGCGAATTTGCATTCCGGGGGATCAATCCAGAGGCGGCAGAGGGATGCTGGAGTTGGCGAATTACAAGACTGCCTGAACGAATTATTCCGTGGCCATGAGCCGTCCAGTGCGTGGCTCTTCAACCTTGAATTGCACGCTGCCGCGCGGAGGAATTTGCTCTTCCGGCGAAAGTGCCAGCGGCGCGTTCTGCCAGCCGGCTTTCGTCGCGGCGTGTTGATAGCCAATGTCGAACAGCCGTTGCATGGTGCGTGGCTCGAACATCAGCGGCGAGGCTTCTTCCACCATATCGCGCGGCACGGCGGTCAGCGAGAAGTTCGCGCCAGCCCAGCGGCTGAGCAGATAGGTCTTGAGCAAGTCGCCATCCATCTGAGCTTGTAGCACTCCGCCGACGGACTCTTCGATGACGGCCGAGAGTTTGCGTTGCACCTTGCGACGCGGCATGCGGAGTTGTCCGGCGACGATAACGTACACATTCAGGTCGTCGCGGACTTTGGCTTCATCGGGATCATTGGCGGACATCCCGAGCATCGCCGGTTGCAAAAACAGGGATGCCGCCACACCGCCATCGACGTGCAGTTCAGCGTGACGTTGCCCCTCGACATCAATGTCGATCTCGACTGGTGGAAACAAACCGGGGACCGATGCCGACGCCAGCAGCACATCGCGAAAGAGGTCCAATTTGTTTGGGTCATTGCCATCGGCAATTGCCCCCAGATCCCAAACGACAAGTCGCTTCGTGTCGAGATCCGTCGTGCCGACATACAGTCGGCGGCCTTCACGATGAGCTGCAGCAACTTTCTTCAAGATGTCGGGTGTGATTTGTTCCGCGATCCGTTTACGCAGCGGCGCGGAGTCTGCCAATGAATCCGCGTAGATCAAGGCAGGAAGCCAACGCTTCGTGAAGATGTCGCGATCGCGGCTCTCGGTGTAGTTGCGTTTCAAGAGGTCATCGTATTCTGAGCCGAGGAATGCGAACGGTGCGATCAAGGCTCCGGTACTGATGCCGGTGACGACGTCGAACGCTGGCCGATTCCCCGCCTTGGTCCATCCGTTGATAACGCCTGCGGTGTATGCTCCGTTCGACCCGCCACCAGAGAGCACGAGCACATTGCTGGGCTCACGAGCGGAACCGGAGACCAGCCGGATTTCGTTGGCTTCCTGCTGTACGCGTGGCGCGACTTCCGCCGAGCCGCCGATCTCAACCAGTCGGGCCGCTGTCGGAAGTTCCAGTGATCCATATCGGCGCGACAACGCGCAACCCGAAATGGCGACCAAAAGCACTGCGGCGATTATCCATTGTCGCCACATGATGGGCAGAGGTGACTTCATGTCTGTGTTTGCCTGCCAACGAGAGGTTCGCCAGAATCCGCCTCCCTGCGGTTCGGCCGGAAGAATAGGCCGAAATCTGCAAACGCTCCTAGACGATTCCTCCGTAGCCGTGTTTCGCCAGAATGCGGATTCGTGCCGGAAACTACCGCGTTCTGGCGAAACGCGACGACGAATCGACCGACCATGAAATTCCTGCTGACCAATGATGATGGCATCGAGGCTCCCGGCCTGCGGCTGCTGACGCAGATCGCTCGCGAGTTTGGCGAAGTGGTCGTTGTCGCTCCCGACGGCGTTCGCTCCGGTTGCGGACACCAAGTGACGAACGATCGGCCGCTCGCATTGAACAATGTGCGGCCCGGTGAGTTCGCCTGCGATGGGACTCCCGCCGACTGCACTCGGCTCGGTCTGAAACAGGTCGCGTCCGATGTGGATTGGGTGCTGTCTGGAGTCAACGATGGCGGCAATCTTGGCATCGATGTCTACATGTCGGGAACTGTCGCCGCCGTGCGCGAAGCCATGTTGCTCGGTACGCCGGGAATCGCACTGTCGCAGTACGTCGGCCGAAAGGACTCCGTCGATTGGCCCTCGCGAGCGAACCTGCTACGAACGGTGCTGACGCAATTACTTCAGGCACCGCCGCCGATCGAAAGCTTCTGGAACGTCAACTTCCCGATCTGGGAGCCGTCAGATCCGCATCCGCCGATCGTCGAGTGCCGCTTGGATCTCAATCGCCACGACGTGCGGTTCGAATCGCTCGACAACCGCTGGCACTACCGAGGCATCTATCGCGATCGCCCCCGTACCGGTGGTCACGACGTCGATGTCTGCTTTGCCGGCCAGATCGCGCTGACGAAATTGACGATCGGAGGGTGATCACCTCCGTGGCCATCACGACTCATGTTCCGCGCGGGATTCATCCCCGATCTGTATCCCGAGTTTGGCCAGTGTGTCCACAAGATTGAGGGACACAAAGATGCTCCGGGCCGGCTCTTTATGCAGAACCATAGCGGCTGGTCCGAATGGACCGGCCCCAGCGGATCGCGGCCGGATATCGGTTTGTTGCGCAGCGATGACCATGAACACACATGGCGATCGATCGCCAAAGGACTGTCGACGGATTTCGGATTCCCAATCGTCCTGCATCCGCACGATCTCGAATTTGTCTATGTCATGCCGATGGAGTCGACGACGTGAACTTGTCCCGGCGGCTCGTCCGCTGTTTGGCGCAGCGAGAATGGTGGCGACTCATGGCGAACACTCGCTTAAGGTCTGCCGAAGAAGAAAAATGTGTTCATGGTGCAGCACAACGGCTTGAACATCGACGAACTCAAGTCCCCGGCGCTTTACTTTGGCACAACCACCGGCCCACTCTGGATCGGCCGTCATGGTGGCGAGGTTTGGGACTGCCTGTTCGATTCGTTACTCGGCATCCACTGTGTGAAAGTCGCCGTCGTGTGATCTCACGACGGCTGGCCGCCGATTACTCATCCACCTTCGCGGAGTTGTCCCCGAAGTATTCTTCGATCTCCTGGAGTTTTTTGTAGAGCGTACCGCGGCCGATCCCGAGCAGGCGGCAGGCTTCTGTTTTGTTGCCGTGAGTTTGTTGCAACACGGATTGAATGTGCCGCAGTTCGGCATCTGCGAGCTTTGGGGAGGGGGACGGCTTCGCAGAATCGGACTTCCGCGGAGAGCTGGAGGAGGCCGATCGTTCGGGGAGGTCGAGGTCGTCGGGGTGAATTTCGTCTCGCGTGCCGAGCACGACGGCGCGTTCGATCGCGTTCTTCAGTTCGCGGATGTTGCCGGGCCAGGTGTGTGAGCGCAGAGTCTCGCCGGCGGCAGGAGAGATTCGCACCGGGCCGGTGCCGAGCTTCCGGCGGTAGTGGTCGAGGAAGTGGGTTGCCAGCACGAGGACATCCTCGCCACGTTCGCGCAGCGGAGGGATGGCGAGTTCGATCACTCGCAGGCGAAAGAACAGGTCTTCGCGAAATCGGCCGTCGCGGATCAGGTCCGGCAGGTGTCGGTGCGTCGCGGCGATGACTCGCACGTCGACTTCGACACGCTGATTGCCGCCGACTCGCTCGAAGGGATGCCCTTCCAGAACGCGCAGGAGTTTGGCTTGGCAATTCAGGCTGAGCTCTCCCGCCTCATCGAGGAAAATCGTGCCGCGATGTGCGCGCTCAAACTGACCCAGATGCTGTCGAGCGGCACCGGTGAAGGCTCCTTTTTCGTGACCGAACAATTCGCTCTCCAGTAGCGATTCCTGAAACGCGGCGCAATTGACGGCGACGTATGGACCGCTCGCACGCCGGCTGGAGTCGTGAATCATTCGCGCGACCAGCTCTTTGCCCGTCCCGCTTTCTCCGATGAGCAGTACGGTGGATTCCGTTGCCGCGACGCGCGAGACCATTCCCAGCAGATGCCGGATTGGCGCGCTCTCTCCGATCAGGCGATGTCGGCCGGCGACTTCGTTGCGGAGTTGCACGTTGGCTCGTTCGAGCCGCTCGCGGTAGTCGAGGTTCTCCAGCGCCAGGCCGGCTTGCCGAGCAATCGCGATGCAGAGTTCGAGATTCGAGGAGTTCAGCGGATCGGTCGGGCTGCTGCGTAAGCACTCGATCGCGCCGCGACACCCCGCCCGCTGCGGGATCGGAACGCAGATGGCCGAGGTGGGTTGCTCCCCTATGAAAGTCGACTCGGTGGACGCTCCGGATTTGTGGCTGGGATGGGTTTGCTCGACCAGCAACGCTTCATGCTGATGCAGCACCAGCGAGGCTAACGGCGAAGGCTGGCCGTTGTCCGAGTCACTTCCATAGCGTCGCAGCCGTCCATCCGGGCCGGTCAACCAGATCACAATCGCATCCGCCCGCGTGCCGGCGACAAGCGCTTGTGACACCATCGACATGATCGACTCGGCACTGTCTTGCTCATGCAGCTCGCCGGCCAGACGGCAGAGGATCGCTGCGTTACGCACGGAATCGGGATTGCCGTTCCCCTTGAGCTGTCCGACGACGGCTTCTTTTTGCTCCGAGCTTGGGACGAGCGCGACGAACGTGGTGGATTCGAGCATCGCTGGTTGCCAACCCACGCCGCTGACTGGCTCACCCTGCCGAATGAAGACCAGTAATCGTTCGCCGATGTGAATCGCATCGCCGGGACGAAGCGTCGCGGACTCAATTCGGCGCGAATTGACGAACGTACCGTTGCGGCTGTGACAGTCTTCAACTCGCCAGTCGGTGCCGTCGAACCAGACCTTGCAATGCAGCCGCGAGCACTGATGGTCGTCCACCGGCACCTTGCAATTCGGATCGCGGCCGATGGTCACGGGGGGAGCGTCCGGGTCCAGCTTGACGCTGAATCCGGGAACCGTGCCGTTGATGTGAACGAGTGAGAAGGTCATGGGAGAGTCACTGAGACGGGCAGGAGTGCCCTTATCAAATATTCTGTTTCAGGGCGCTTGTGACTGATGAGGCGCACTGATTCAAGGCGCTCCGTTTACGACAGCCTAGCAGAGCGGCGGTCTGGGTGCGATCCAATCCCTTTGGCAAGCAATGAGTTGCTTTGATCTTCTCGCTTCGCCAGCGCGACTGGCACAGAGCGTGCCTAGACCTGTCGCCCATCCGGCGAACTGGTGGCCTCCGGTGAGGCCGCTGCCCCCTCGCCCAACATTTCTTTGAGGAGACTGGCCATGCTATTTCGCAACCCATTCCGCAATGTGTGTCGTCGAATCAGGTCACAGGAGCGTCGCCAGCGGTCCGCCGCGCCGCAGTTGGCGGAGACGTTTGAGTTGCGAGCATTGCTCGCGGCAACGATGAGCACGGTCGCTGCCGAAGCGGTCGCCGAACCGCTGCCGAACTGCGATCACCCCGACGAACCGACCTTCACGGTGGAAGATGGCGTCGCCACGCTGACCGGCACCGATGAGGCTGACAACATCAACGTGTTTTCGTTCTATGGCTTCGTCGTGTTTCAGATTGGTGACGATGTTTTCGCGGTCTCCGAAGGGACGATCGACTCGATCGTGATCGACAGCTACTGCGGCAACGACTCGATCACCGTCGCCGCCGGAGTCACCGAATGCTTGACGGTTTATGCGGGACATGGCGACGACTCGGTGATCCATGACGGCAGCGGAGCCTCGGACATCAGCGGTGGTGCAGGCAACGATTTCCTTCAGGGTGGGTCAGCCTTTAACTATCTGCAAGGTGATGGTGGCTCCGACACGATCATCGGCGGCGCGGCAGATGATCTGATCTTTGGTGGAGCGGGAAACGACAAAGTCCGCAGCAACGGCGGCAACGACATCGTTGTTGGCGGGGATGGCCACGATATGCTCAACACGGGCGACGGCAACGATTGGGTCTTCGGCGACGGAACCAACTCGCTTCCCGAAGTGCTGCCGACTCCCGAAGAGTTGCGTGCTTACATTCTGCGATTCAGCCACATCAACAGCGGCAACGACTTGATCTGGAGCGGCGCGGGTGATGACCTGGTGCTCGCCGGTGCCGGCAACGATGGCGTCGATGCCGGAGCGGGGAACGATCTCGTTATGGCTCAAGAGGGCAACGATGCCGTTTACGGCGGAGCGGGCGACGACATGCTGCTGGGTGGAGTCGGCGACGATTCGATGGCCGGAGCCGACGGCAATGACGTGCTGCACGGCGGTCGTGGTCACGATTGGTTGTTCGGCGACGGGTACCTCGAGGATGGAAGAGATCTAGTTCTGGCTTTGAATCACGAGGGCGCCGCGACGTGGGCGATCTCGGAAGTTTCTACGCTTGGCTTTGGTCACGACACGATCTTCGGCGGTTCGGGCAACGACTACATCACCGGCGGCAATGGCAACGATGTGATCATCGCTGGTCTGCGCCCCGCCGCGGTGGATGACCTGGATCCAGAACCGCTCGATCCGGTGGTCGTGAACGCGACCGATTCGGTAGTTGTGACGGTCGTGGACGCGGAAATTAATCCACTGCCGCTGCCTCCTGAAACCGAGGACAACGATCTGGTCTTCGGAGGCTCGGGCAACGATCGCATCGTGACCTATGACGGCAACGACATCGTCGTTGGTGGAGCTGGCAACGACGCGATTCACTCCGGAGCCGATCACGATCTGGTACTCGGCGACGGCCCGAATTCACTGGCCGAGACGCCGGCGTTGCCGGACGACCCGACTCAGATTCGCGCGTACTTGTTCCGCGTCTCGGCGATCAATCGTGGCAACGACACGATCTTCGCCGGAGCTGGCAATGACGACGTCTTCGCCGGTCATGGCAATGATCTGGTTCGCGCCGGACGGGGCGATGACTTCGTCGATGGCGGAACCGGTAACGACTCGGTTGACGGTGGCACGGGCGACGATGCGATCTCTGGCGGAGCCGGCAACGACGTGCTCGATGGCGGAGCCGGC
This sequence comes from Planctomycetota bacterium, assembly GCA_016872645.1. Taxonomy (GTDB): domain Bacteria; phylum Planctomycetota; class Planctomycetia; order Planctomycetales; family Planctomycetaceae; genus SXKJ01. The sequence continues at coordinate 12,775 of VGZH01000033.1, forward strand.
AACGACAAGATGTACGGCAACGATGGCAACGACGTCTTGACCGGTGGCGACGGCGAGGACTATCTCAACGGCGGCGCCGGCATCGATGAGTTCTTCGCTCAGGACGGCTATGCCGACATCCTCTGTGTCGAAATGGGCGAGACGGTCCACATCGACGCGTTCCTCGATAAGTTGGTGTTGTGCTGAGCTTGTGGCGTTTTGGCGAGCGGTCGGGTTGCGCATCGTCGCCCGGCCGCTCGCCGTTTTGGCTGCGGCTTCCCGCGACTTTTCGTCCAGTCATCCGAAGCCCCAGTCACAGCCAGTCTCTCCGAAACTATCGTTAGCAATACAAAGTCCGGTTTCTGCCCTCGCGTTCTGTGACGGCAACTGGACATGCCTGCGAACTCGGAGTCCCAAACATGCGGCGACGATTAGTGTTGGCGGAACAGCTTGAACCTCGTTTGGTGTTGTCGGTCGTCGGATTACGAGGTGTCCCGGTCAGGTTGAGCGACGCCCCTTCCAGCGATCAGGCTCCCGACGAATCCAACGATTCTTCGACAAGTGATTCGTCTGAGTCGTCGCGCACGGATGAATCGACTTCGCCTGCCGGCACTGCCACCGTCGCCGTGAATTCCAGCAGTGACGACGAGACGACCAGCCAGCGAACGACGACCGATTCCAGGCCGACGACGACATTCAAAACCTCTGCCACACAGATCGACGCAACGGCGACCGATCGCGACACATCAACCAGCGACGCAACTGGCGACACCGCCGATGCGGACTTTGCCAAACAGCCGACTCGACGATTGCCGGCATCTGACTTACCCACGAAACCTCGCGTGATCGTGCTTCGTCGTGACGAGGTTGCTGATGACATCGACGAGGATGTCACGAACGAAGAAGCGGCATCCAACTTCGGCATCCCGCGCCCCGAGGTCGAAGTTGAGTCATACGACTTGGCCTCCCTGGTGTCCCTGCCGAAAGACAACATCGACTTTCTTGAGATCGCCACACACACCTCAGGTCAGACGCTGGACGCCGCGAAATTCACAGTTGGCGAGACGGAAAAAACCGTGGACGCCGTCGTGACGGCCCCGCCAACAATTGAGGTGATCCAACATGACGGATGGTTCGACAGACTCGTGATGTCGTTGGCCACGTGGCTGCACGACGACGAGTCGACTTCCTTCTTAAACGATGCGGCTCATCAGGCTCAGATGCCGTTCTTCGCATTGGCCGGAGCCTTCACGTTCGCCTCCGTGGCCCGCAAAGGAACCGAGGATGCCAACAAACTCTTTCGGCCGATGGCCGACGAGCGATTCGAATCGATTGGCCGCCGTTGGTGGCGCGATCGCCGTCGCTTGGAAACCGGTTCACGATCCGGTCGAAGTTCGCCGCGCCGTGCCAGTGGAACTTCGGTGCCATCACAGTTCCCTGTTTCGGATTCGCCGCTAACTCAACCGGACATCAGCGACGCCTTCGTGATGTCGCTGATGAACTCGGTCGAATCGGACGCCTTCGTGATGTCGCCACTGCAACCTGACGATCATTCTTCGGAAGAAGATTCTCAGTGGTCGCCGTCGATAAAGGTCGCCATCGCGGGCGCGGCCATTGGTGGAACCTTCGCCGCTGGAAACGCTTTGTCCCAGCGGCGAGATTCGACCGGCAAACGGACCGCGCGGCCTATCGTGCGCTACACCGGGACAACGGTTGTCCCACAATCGTCTTTGCCGCAGGCTGCTCGTTCGTAAAGTGGGACGGCTTCCGATGACCTCCGCATCGCTCTTGCAAACTTGGACCGCTCTGCGAGACATGCACGTCACGCCGCGTGACGGTGCGTGCGCTGCGAACTCTCCGCCGCTCGATCAGGAATTCGCTGCCGGAACGCTCATCGGTGATTTTCAGATCGAGTCGCTGCTGGGGCGGGGCGGCTTGTCGCATGTGTACCGAGCACGGCAGAGGTCGCTCGATCGCACCGTCGCGCTGAAAGTCACGCTGGTACGCGAAACGGACACTCACAACAGCGACGAAGGCCGCACCATGGCGGCCGTCGTTCACGAGCACATCGTTCCGGTGTTTTCGGAACAGACCGTTGGAGCGTTCCGACTCTTGGCGATGGGCTATGTCGCTGGCCCCACGCTGGCAACGTTTCTGGCGGAGCAACGCGAACCTCGCGTCTCTTTCGCCTGCCGCACCATTCGAGATCTGGCACAAGCGCTGACGCATGCACATCAGCTCGGCATCCTGCACTGCGACATCAAGCCAGCCAACATCCTGTTTACACCTGACGGCCGCGCAATGCTGACCGATTTCAACGTCGCCGTGCGACGCGACACGGTGCATGCTTCCAGCCAGCCCGTCGGTGGCACGGTGGCATACATGGCTCCGGAACATCTGGCACTTCTGACCGGCCGCGGCGCACCGGCAGCGGTCGATCAACGAGCCGATCTTTACTCGCTGGGCTTGGTGCTCTTTGAACTGCTGACAGGGGCGTGGCCATTCGCAGAATCCGACGCCAACACAGATCCACTGTCGGCGGCCGCACAGCTTCAGGCAATTCGCTTGGCCGCAACGGTCCGATTTCCAACGAACGCTCCACGACTTTCACCCGGCTTGCGGTCGATCGTCGAGAAATGTCTGGCACCACATCCCGCAGATCGCTACCAGTCCGCCAGTGAATTGGCCGACGACCTCGACCGCTTCCTGACTGATCTCCCGCTCCGATTCGCACCGGATCCCAGCCTGCGAGAACGCGCGACGAAATGGATTCGCCGGCATCCGACAGCGACCGTCGCCGCTGTTGCCGGTCTGCTGATCGGAGCACTCGCGATTCGCTTCGAGAGCAACTCGCTTATGTTGGCTCCGATGGACCGCTCGGCGGTCAACGGGCCAATCTCGGTTGCTGCCGCTCGTCGTGCCGTGGAATGGGATCGACGCGGACGTGAACTGTTGGCCGATCGCCGTTTCGGGGACGCGCTCTCCTGTTTTGATCAAGCGGTCGCGTTGAACTCTCAATCGGCTTCGACCCACCACAATCGAGGCGTCGCTCAATTTCGTCTTGGCCAGTTCTCCAACGCGTGCGCGTCATTCGATCGCGCCATCGAACTCGGCAACACGGCCGCCTTGCTCTTGTCCCACCGAGCCGCTGCCCGTTTCGCCCTCGGCGATATCGCGGGTGCCGAATCCGACTTCACTCGCGCGAAAGAGGTCGCATCGGACTCCGAACTCGGCGAAGTCCTGGCCAACATTCGTGAGTTCGATTCGCTCCGAGCGGCCACACCGTGACGCTCAAGCAATCGAGTATCCGCCATCGACTGGCATCACGACTCCGGTCATGAACCCCGCGGCCGGTGAGCACAGAAACAACACCGGCCCCGCGATTTCCTCCGGACGACCCCAGCGACGCATTGGCGTGCGATCCAAGATCGGCTGACTGCGCGCCGCGTCGTCAACGAGCGGCTGAGTCATCGGCGTTTCGATCCAACCCGGAGCGACCGCGTTCACGCGAATTCCTTCCCCCGCCCAAGCGATGGCCAGCGACTTCGTCAACTGCGAGACACCGCCTTTGCTCGCCGAATAGGCCGGCACGAAACCGCTGCCAAAGAAGCTGAGCATCGACGCCGTGTTCACGATGCACCCGTGCGACTTCGCCAGCAACGGCCGACAGGCGACGCACAGCCGCATCGTGCCCGACAGATTTGCGTCGAGCACTGCAAGAAACGTGGCTTCCTCAAATTCCGCTCCCCCGCGTTGCAGCAACCCCGCGCAGTTGACGAGCACGTTTAGCGAATCGAATTGGCCGACCAATTGGCTCACAGCCGCCGAATCGCGCACATCGAGCTGCTGAAACAGAATTCGTTCGTCGCGCACGGCCGCGGCAGCAACTTCCTTGTCCGTCAGCCCCGTCGCAGTCACGTTTGCCCCCGCGTCCGCAAACGCCTGAGCGACCGCGAAACCAATCCCGCTAGTCCCGCCGGTGATGAGCACTCGCTGCTTCGAGAAATCAAAAGACATGAAACAGCACCTTCTAATCGGCCCGGCTGATGGCCCTGAGCCGATCGCCGAAAGCCGTGATCTTTTTTCTCATAGATCGCGTAAAAGCCGTCCTCACTCGATAAGCATCGAAGTCATTTACCTCGTGTCGCCGCCAAATACCGACTAAGCGTGCCAACGTTGCGGATGAGCGTCTTGCTTTCGATCACCCGCCGAGTCGGATCCCATTTTGAGTCAGGCCGAGTGCGGCTCGTTTCCGACGAACACGACTCAGGACAACTCGACCAACTCCAGCCGCTCTTCCTGAATCTGTTTGGCTTGTTCGTCGTCCACGTAGTCGCTGTGGCAACTAGCTTTGGTTGAGGCTTCGGCTCCGACGGCTTTCTTGGTTTTGTTGGCGAGCTTGTGGATTTCGTCGGGGCTGAGGACTCCGCGCTTTTCAAGGACGGCGAGTTGTTCGGCGGAGAGGGCGGCGGTTTTCTGGGCCTTCTCCCAGGCGAACTCCTCGGACTTGCCGGAGGCAAATTCGACGATCTCTTTGGAGATGCGGACGCTGCACCAGTCGTGGCCGCACATGGCGCAGAAGTCGGTGTCGACGTCGAGGTCTTCGTCGTGCAAGGCGCGGGCGAATTCGGGATCGAAGGAGAGCTCGAAGTGTTTCTCCCAGTTGAGCGCGGCGCGGGCTTTGGTCAATTCGTCGTCGCGGTCGCGAGTGCCGGGGATGCCCAACGCCACGTCGGCGGCGTGAGCGGCGATCTTGTAGGCGATGCAGCCTTGCTTCACGTCGTCTTTCTTCGGCAGGCCGAGATGCTCCTTCGGCGTGACGTAGCACAACATGCTCGCGCCGTGATAGCCGGCGGCGGTGGCCCCGATGCAGCTTGTGATGTGGTCGTAGCCGGGGAAGATGTCCGTCACCAGCGGGCCAAGCACATAAAACGGAGCACCGTGACACAGCGTCCGCTGCAGCTTCATGTTGAACTCAATCTGATCGAACGGCACATGCCCCGGCCCTTCGATCATGACTTGCACCCCCTTCCGCCACGCTCGTTCGGTCAGTTCGCCGAGAGTGCAGAGTTCGGCAAGCTGAGCCTTGTCGCTCGCGTCGGCCAGCCCGCCCGGCCGCAAGCCGTCGCCGATCGAGAAGCTGACGTCGTACTCGCGCATGATGTCGCAGATTTGCTCCCACAGGACGTACATCGGGTTCTGCTTTTTGTTGTGGATCATCCACTTGGCCAGCAGCGAACCGCCTCGGCTGACGATGCCGATCAGCCGGTCCTTCACGAATTGCAGATGCTCCATCAGCACGCCCGCGTGGATCGTGAAGTAATCGACCCCTTGCTTCGCCTGATGCCGCAGCATTTGCAGGATCGACGCATCGTCGAGGTCTTCCAGTCGCCGCGCGATGATCATCGAATAAATCGGCACGGTCCCGATCGGCACGGTGCTGTTCTGAATGATCGCCTTGCGGCACTCGTCGATGTTCCCGCCGGTCGAGAGGTCCATGACCGTGTCGGCCCCCCACTTCTCGGCCCACTGGAGCTTGTCCACTTCCTCCTCGGTCCCCGACGAGATTGGCGAGGCTCCCATGTTGGCGTTGACCTTCGTCTTCCCCGCTCGGCCAATGCACATTGGGTCGAGCTTGTAACCCAAATGCACCTTGTTCGCCGGAATGATCATCCGCCCGGCGGCGACCTCATCGCGAACTTGTTCCGCTGTGAGATGCGGCTCACGGTCAGCAACACGTTTCATCTCCGCCGTGACGATTCCGCACCGCGCCGATTCCAACTGCGTGACCGGCTTGAAGCCGCTCGGCGGCAACCATGCGTCGGCTCGTTCGTAGTCGTTTTCAAACCCGGCCTTCAATTCCCAGTCGAGCGGCATGAAATCCCAAGCGGTCTTCTCCGACGGAGCCGGCATCCCCGGCGTATCGGGTGACGCGAAAGTCCAGCGTCCCGCTCGTCCCCCCGCGATCTTCGGCAGCAACGAAAAACTACCGGGTGAAGTCCCTTGTGCCTGGGAAGATGGATTCTTTCCCAGCGGTGGCAAAGCGTAGGATCGATTGGCGACATTTTGTGTGGAAGTCATCATGGCAAGTCATCCTTGGCCGGATTTGAGATTGTGCGAATGAAACTACGACCATCGTAGTCGCGTGCGAAAACGCGCGAAAGTTACGGACCATCTTGGTTTCCTACCAATCGCTGAATCTTGCGGCTGCGTGTCTCTGGCGAAAATGGGCTGGGGCAACGAGTCAGGCGTGCAAACTCACCGATTCCGTGCGTTGCAAATCCCGGCGGAGACGTTAAAAACTCACCCCTTTCAAACCTGTTTTGCCGGACCTCGTTTCTGCCGAAGAGCATGGGAGTTTCGACTTGGCTCAGAACCTTTACGAAGGCATGTTTCTCTTGGATAGCGGCAAGTACGCCGCCAGCCCAGAGAGCACGACCAATCATGTGCTGGAAATCCTGCAAAAGTCAGGGGCGGCAATTGTTGCTCATCGTCCGTGGGCGGACGGCAAACTGGCATATCCCGTGAAGGGACACAAGAAGGGCCTGCATCTGCTGGCTTACTTTACGATGCCCGCCAGTGGTTTGACCGAAGTCACTCGGCAAGTGCACCTCAGCGAGAGCATCCTGCGGCACATGGTTCTTAAGCACCCGAAGGTTCTCTTCGACGCGATGGTCAACGCTCTGAGTGGCAAGGAAGGAACCTTCAGGCATGTCGAAAACGTGGATGAAGCTCCACGACCTGTACGCCGTGGCCGCGACGAGGACATTCCTCCAGAAGCCATCGACGCTTTGGAAGAAGTTGACGAGTAAGAGTAATTTCCCGTCGGTTCGACGGGTTTTGTGCTACTTTCCGAGTTGGTGTGGGGAGGGCCGGTTATGGCCAGTTTCAATAAAGTCATTCTGGTCGGAAATCTGACCCGCGATCCTCAGGTGCGTTACACGCCCAGTGGAATGGCAGTGGCTGACGTCGGACTGGCCGTTAATCACAGTTGGTTCGACAAACAGACGAATCAGCGCAAAGAAGAAGCGACTTTTGTGGACGTCACTCTTTGGGGGCGGACTGCGGAAATCGCCGGCGAATATCTCGCCAAAGGCCGGCAAGTTTTGATTGAGGGTCGCCTGAAGCTTGATCAGTGGGATGACAAACAGACGGGGCAAAAAAGGAGCAAACTCTGTGTCGTTGCTGAAAACATGACGATGCTTGGTAGCCGTCAGGAGGGTAGTGGTGGCGGGCGCAGTCACGGTGCTTCCACATCACAATCGGCAGAGGGAGATTCTGGCGGAGGTTTTTACAACCAGGAGTTCAGTGAGCCCCCGGGAGACTTCGAGCCCTCGGCGGCTTCCGGTGGTGATGTTCCGTTTTAGCGTTTGAGTTTTATTTCGAGTTCGCGAGAGATTTCAGAGAGCCAGAGAAGAATGCCAAACAAACGACATCAACACGCGGAAATTCACACTGGTCATCGTGCGGTGATCGAGTTGCTGCTGGCCGAGGAAGTTCCCTCGCTGGGCAAGCAGGGGGAGATCGTTCGCGTTCGTCCAGGTTACGCCCGTAATTATCTGCTGCCGTACGGACTCGCCACGGTTGCCACGGATGCAAACAAGCGGCGCGTTGAGAAACATCGGGCTGCCCAGGCGACAGTTCGAGCTGAGAAGATCAAGTCGTTGCAAGAGTTGGCCAATGCTGTGAACAAGTACAGCGTGACGCTCGAAGCCAACGCCACGGCAGAAGGTCATTTGTACGGCTCGATTGTGGCCAGTGACATCAGCAAGGCGCTCAAGGCCGCCAGCTACGCCGTCGAAACGGACAACGTTCGTCTGGATGGTCCGCTGAAGGAACTGGGGATGTACACGGTCAAGCTGCATTTCGCTCCCGAAATCGAGACGGAGGTCAAAGTTTGGGTCGTGCCGTCCGCCGCCGCAGCGGCTGCGAAGGCCTGATGACGATTTGATCCGCCACAGCGGATGAGGATTCAGAATTGAAACACAGCGGAGGGCGATGCTCTCCGCTGTTGTGTTTTGTCCCCCCGGATGGTCTCCGGAGAGGAGGGCTGCGATGGCTGCCGGGAATGACGCTCGTGGCTTTCAGGGGAAACTTCCGCCGCAGAATCTCGAAGCCGAGATGGGCGTGCTGGGCAGTATCCTGTTGATGCACGAAGCCATCGATGAGGTCGGTGATGTGCTGCGCCCTGACCACTTTTATGCCGACCGCCACCAAAAGATTTTCGGCGCGGTTCTCGGCCTGTACGAAAATGGAAAACGTGGTATCGATGCGGTCACGCTGGCTGAAGAGCTCGACCGCCGCAATCAACTGGATGAAATCGGTGGCGTCGAGTACCTCAGCAAGATTCTTGAAGCGGTTCCGAATGCCGCACACGCCAAATACTACGCGAAGATCGTCCGCGATCGCTGGATTCAGCGCAGCCTCGCCTACGCCTGTACCGAGATCCTCGAAGAGTGTTACACGGGAAGACGTGAGACCGAAGACATTCTTGAAACCGCCGAACAGCAAGTCTTCCGCATTCTCGAACAACAGGAAAAGGCGGAACACCTCACGATCAAGGACATCCTCGACGACGCCTTTCAGCGGATCGAAGCTCGCAAGGGTCTCGGCGGCGGAATCGCTGGGCTGACTTCTGGGTTCATTGATCTCGATGCGCAGCTGAATGGTTTTCAGGGATCAGAACTCATCATTCTCGCGGCCCGGCCGAGCATGGGAAAAACCGCGTTGGTCTGCAATATCGCCGAGGCGGTTGCCGACGCAAACAAGGGTTGCCTCATTTTCAGCTTGGAAATGTCCAAGCTGGAATTGGCGGAGCGATTGCTGTGCATTCGAGCCAAGGTGAACGGCCACGATCTGCGTGCCGGAACCCTGGATGACGTGGCCTACGAAGCGCTGATCAACGCCTCGTCGGAACTCAGCCGCATGCCGATGTTTCTGGACGACCAGCCTGGCCGAACGATAGGGCAGATCAGCGCCGTTTCGCGTCGCGTGCAGCGGCGATTCGGCCTGAACATCATCATTATTGACTATCTTCAGCTGATTGAACCCGAAGACAGAATGGCTCCGCGCGAACAGCAGATCGCGCAAATCACCCGGAGGTTGAAGGCCCTTTCGAAAGAGCTAAACGTTCCTGTGATTGCTCTCGCGCAGCTCAACCGCGGCGTGGAAATGCGAGAAGACAAACGGCCGAGGCTGGCCGATTTGCGCGAAAGCGGCGCAATCGAGCAAGACGCCGACGTGGTGATGTTTCTGCACCGTCCGGCCGCCTACGATCCCGAGGACCGACCTGGCGAGGCCGATCTCATCGTGGCGAAAAACCGCAATGGCCCAATTGGGTCCGTGACGTTGTCGTGGCTCAGCGAATCGATGCGATTTGGCAACCTCGCCCGTATCAGTGAACCCGCGGGTGGATTTTTCCCGCACGGAGGCGGACGGCTCGATCGCTAATTGTGGAGAATAAGAAACGCGGCGTGCTCGGCTTTCACTTTTCACTTTTTTGACAGGTTATGCACAGCGAGGAATGAGGTTGAAAAAAATTCAAAAAAGCGGATCGACACAACTCGCGAGAATTTCATCAACTTTTGTGAAATTAGCGTTGCGAGCCATGAGCGAACACAGCCTTTTCGTTTGACACTCTGCTTCGCGTGGATAGCATCCGCCCCTCTGAGTGAGTGCGGCCGAAACGTCGTGGTGCCAACAGCGAACGCCGGCTATTTCAATTCTGGCTCTCTTCCGAACAGACTGCTCGCAAGTCGCCCGCCCATCCCACGCCACGGCAACGGAGTGCCTGTCACTTTTGCTTGGGGAGTGTTGATGGACCATATTGCGGTCACGGTGCGTGCAGAGGGGTTGCAAGATGCTGCCCACCGATTTGGTGATTGTCGCGCCAGCGTTGTGGAACGACCCGGCAAGGTCGTTCGATAACGCGGCAGTGTGGCCTGGAGCAGGGGTGGCTCCGACCGCTGACCGAACGGAAACGGAACCCCAGTTTGCCAACCAGCATGCAGAGCTCGAAACGCTGCTGCGAACGACTATCGGTGCTCAAAGCCATCAGCTTTGGTTCCGCGACAAGACCGTACTGACGATCCGCCACGACGAATTAATTGTGCGAGTCGCCAGCCCGTTCTTGTCGACTTGGTTGCAACGTCAGTTTCGTGAGCCGCTTAGTTCGGTTGCCACGAGCGTGCTCGGCCCCGCCGCGCGTGTGCGGTTTGAGATCGATGCCTCGCTGGCAATCTCGTCGAATTCCGACGCCGACAGAGTCGCCGGCTTGTTCCCGCAAGACGAAACCAAGGCCACCGGCCCAAAACTCCTGGGGAGCACCACGCCGTCCGCGAATCGCGCGCCTAACGGTACCGAGTTGTCTACGATGCCGCGAACGGAGGACGCTGCGAAATCAGCGACTGGCTCAGCTCGGCGGTTCGCCGACCTCACGGACTTCGTCGCGGGATCATGCAATCAGCTCGCGTTCACAGCGGCTCGCCAAGTCTGTGAAGTCCCAGGCGAGCGGCTCAACCCTCTGTATTTGTTCGGTGGTGTCGGGCTGGGAAAGACGCATCTGCTCGAAGGGATTTACTGCGAATTGCGACGACGCTTCCCAAATTGGAACATCGTCTTCCTGACGTCGGAGCAGTTCGCGAATTACTTCACTCATGCGCTTCGCTCGCACACGCTGCCCAGCTTTCGGCAACGTTTCCGCGGCGTTGATGTGTTACTCGTCGACGATGTTGACTTCCTCGACGGCAAGCGAGTCATTCAGGAAGAATTCCTGCACACCGTCAAGACGCTCGAAAGCCTTGGCAAGCAATTGATCGTCACCGCGGACCGACATCCGCGACTGTTGTCGCAGACCAGTGAAGAACTTTCGAGTCGGTTCGTGTCCGGCTTGGTTTGTCGGCTGGAAGCTCCCGACCTGGACACTCGAACGCGAATCGTGCAGCACAAGCTGATGCGCCGCCAGTTGCAAGTGGCGCCCGAGGCGGTCTCTTTGATCTCGCAATGGTTCTGCAACAACGTGCGTGAGTTGGAAGGGGCGTTGAATTGCTTGGAAGCCCACTTTGCGATGAATCGGCAACGTGTGACGGGGCAGAGTGCTCGTCAGATACTCGCTGACTTGCAGCGTGACTGCATCCGCATCGTGCGTCTGTCCGACGTCGAACGAGTCGTCTGTGATTTATTCCGCATGATCCCCGACGAATTGCGTTCCAGCAGCCGTGCTCGACACGTCTCTCAGCCGCGCATGCTGGCGATGTTCTTGGCCCGCAAGCTGACGCAAGCGGCCTACAGCGAGATCGGCGAGTTCTTTGGCGGCCGAAATCACAGCACCGTCATCTCCGCCGAACGGCAGGTTCAAGAGTGGCTGACGATCGACACGTCCTTCACCATCGCCGCTCGGCAATGGTCTGCCGGAGAATTGCTGCAAACGTTGGAGCAACAGTTGTTGGCGAGTTGAAAAGAAAACCCGAAGCACAAACGAACGACTCGTTCACGCTTCGGGTTGGTTTGCTAACGCACCAAGAACTACGAGATGTAACCGCTCGACTTGAGGTACGCGATCACCTCGTTGGACAATTCTTCAATCCCTTTGGTGTTCGAATCGAGCACGAGTTCCGGATTGACTGGAGCCTCGTACGGATCGGAGATGCCGGTGAAGCTCTTGATCTCGCCGGCGCGAGCCTTCTTGTACAAGCCCTTGGGGTCGCGAGCTTCGCAGGTCTCCAGCGAAGCGTTGACGTAGACTTCGATGAATCCTCCTTGCCCCATCAACGCTCGGACTTTGTCACGGTCAGCGAGGTACGGCGAGATGAACGCGGTCGCGGTGATCACGCCCGCGTCGGCGAACAGCTTGGCGACCTCGCCAATGCGGCGAATGTTTTCCGCGCGGTCTTCGGCGGAAAAACCGAGGTTTTTGTTCAAGCCCATGCGAATGTTGTCGCCGTCCAGCACAAAAGTATGCACCCCGGAGTCGTGCAGCTTGCGGTCCACGGCGTTGGCGATTGTGCTTTTTCCGCACGCACTCAGCCCAGTGAACCACAGGATGCATCCCTTGTGTCCCATCAGCTTGTACCGTTCCTCACGCGTCACCGAGTGGTCGTGCCAAGTCACGTTTGTTGCCTTTTGTTCGGCCATTTCCCGTTGCTCCTGTCTGATTTTGAGGCTGTGTTTTCAACTCTGAAAAGAGGGGCGGGATGGTAGGAGAAGGCCCAACTCGTGGGAAGCGAAACTCGCGAGTCCCCTTCGCAGCCGCTACAACGCTGCGATGCCTTACGTGCTCTTTCTGCTGATTTGCGTCATTTGGGGTGGCAGCTTTTTGATGATGAAAAAGGCGTCGCTGGTCTTCTCGCCAATCAGCGTCGGAGCCTGGCGTGTCGCTGGCGGAGCGGCTGTTTTGCTGATTCTCTGGCTGATTCGACGTCAGCCGGTTGGGTGGCGGTGGCGCGATGTCTGGTCTTTGGCGTTCATCGTCGCCGCGGGATACACATGGCCGTACTGCGTGCAGCCATGGCTGATCGCTCGGCACGGCAGTGCGTTTATCGGGATGACGGTCAGCTTTACGCCGCTGTTCACCATGCTGGCTTCGGTGCCACTGCTGGGAATCGTGCCGCATCCTCGGCAAGCGATCGGAGTCTTCGGAGCGCTGGTCGGCATGGGATTGCTGATGGGCGAAGGGTTTTCGAGACAGATTCCCGCGACCCATTTGCTGCTGGCCACGTCGGTTTCCTTGGGGTATGCGCTGGTCAACGTCTGGATCCGACGAGGGTTGACTCACGTTCCACCGTTGATGATGTCACTGGTGTCGCTGGCGATCGCCGGTGTGATCTTGCAAACGCTGTCGTTCTGGTTGCCGGCAGCAACGCCGATGAACCCCGACGCTTTTTGGCCGGCGGTGATTTCGCTGTTGATCCTGGGAGTCGTCGGAACTGGCTTGGCGATGTTCTGGTTCAACAAACTGATCCACGATCGGGGGCCATTGTTTGCCGGGATGGTGACAAACCTCGTTCCGGCGGGCGCCGTGATCTGGGGCTGGCTCGATGGCGAGCAAGTCACGGCGCGTCAAATCGCCGCGCTGGCGATCATCTTGCCAATGGTCGCACTTGTGCAGTTCGGGGCTCCGCAGCCAGCAATCCCGGCGGCCGAGGAATCGACAACCTCGCCTAGCGGCTCGATGGAAACGTGAAGCTGTCGACTCCGATGATTGTTGAAAAGAACGGCGACACTGCCATCCGGACGTAACGCCGATCCCCAGTGACCACCGCGATCGCCGAGAAGCCGACTCCCTCGCGGACGTTGGTGATGATCGGGAAGAAGCCGATTGCTCCGGAGCCACCGGTGCCACCTCCGACGCCACCGCCTCCGATCCCGCCGCCGCCAAATCCGCCTCCGCCGGGAAATTGCCGCGACGTGCGGAACCCATTGGGATTCCGCACAACACCGTGGCCACCTCCGACAACAGGCGCTTCAATCGCGTCACGATCCAGCAGTGCTTGCCGTCGTCCGTCATTCAAAGACAGTTGAACAACTTTGTCTTTTCCATCGATGTTGATGCTCATCGACTTGGTCGTTTCGTCAGGAGTGCCGACATAACGACGAATCGTCAACGTCGCGCGACGACCCACAACGTCGCCGTCGATCAAGCGAATGCGAGCCAGATAGTCTCCGGCCAGCGCGCTGGCATTGATGTACTCTTCAAAGCAATTCGCGGCTTTTGGACCGTAGCCGTCGTGCGTGCAGGCGCCGCCGGCAGTCGTCCACGGATTCTCCGACGAACAGATCCCACCATTTGGTTCTTCGACGCTCAAGTCCAAATCCGCATCGCCAGTCCAAGTGAGCTTCAGCATCAAGTCGCGCTGTTGAGCCACCACGACGGCCGCCTTAAGAGCGTCAGCCTCTGACGACTTGCCAGCTTTGCGAAGTGTTTCCTCAACGACCGCAGCTATGTTCTCGGCTTCGCGATGGTACGCCGGGTAACCTGGCAACCAGACATTTGTCAGCACCCCGGCCACCCCCCACTCGACTCCCTTTGTGTCGTTGAGTTCGCGAGCAATCTGCAAGCCACGAAGGTACGGCTCAGGCCGAGTTGGCGCGATTCGAGCGGCTTGCTGGTACATCGCCAATGCTCGCTCATCCAAGCCTAATTGCTTGAGATATGCCGCCGAGATCATCATCTCCGGAACGACGGCGGCGGTGAAATCGATACGCGACAGGATCACCCGTTCGATATCGGTCTTCGGACGCTTCGCGAGTTCCATCGATCGGCCGAGAACTTCATACATCCAAGGTTGTGGCGGTTGCTCGATGAGCGCGACTTCGATACACGCGATGGTGTGCTCGTACTGCCGATCCTCATGCAATTGTCGAACGATTTGAGCAATCGTTTCTGGCGTGGGCTTTTGCTCAACGAAATATCGCTGCCAGACTTCGCGCGGCGTTCCCTCGTCAAGTCTCGGAAGTTTGACCGACTTGCCCACACTGGCGGTTTTCGGCGGAGCGCCACTCCCTTTCTTGGCTTCTTCGCTGACTGACTCGCGGCCCTTCTGCACTGCGGCTTTGTCCGAAAGTAACGCCTTAAACGACGCAGGAGAGTTCGTCTTCGACGACGAACTCTCCTGGCGTGATTTCTTCGAGTCTTGAGTCTCAACGAACCCGATTGGGACTATTTCCGCGCGCTCGGCTTTTTTTTTGCCTCGTTGACCTTCTGATTGTTGAACGCGGGTGCCTGAACATTGGCCTGTCGCGGCGGCAGGTTGACCGGGATATTGAAGAAACCGCCGCCACCACCCTGTTGACCACCACCACCGAACCCGCCGCCGCCCATTCCGCCCATTCCGCCGCCCATCCCGCCCATTCCGCCGCCGCCCATTCCGCCGCCCATTCCGCCGCCCATGCCGCCGCCGGGAGTCAAGATCACGACCAAGTCACCGACGGGATACACGCGCGTTTGCAGTCGTTCCTTCTCCTTGGCGAGCGTAGTAATCTTCATCACTTCGTCTTCGATGATGTAGGACAATTGCAATGGCTGCAGGATGATTTTCAGTGCGCTGCGCAGCTTCACGCCAGTCAACGTTTGTGTGACTGGTGTGTCTGTCGCGATGCCTTCTTCTTGCAAAGCTTCTTTGTCGAGGATGATCGGGATGTTGTGAAAGTCCGCCAGGAACGTGATCACGTCGGTCAACGGCTGGTCCTGGAAGTCGATTTCGGTCTGCTTGTCCAATTGAGCCGAGATGTTTTCTTCGGCTTTGCTCGACTTGTGAAGATCCACCGAAGCGTATTGCTTGCGGCGTTCAGTCAGAGCCTTCCACACCTCCGGACGTGGATACAAGACCGGCGGTTCGTCCGGGAATGGGACGTGCGACAATTCGACCTGTTCCAAGGTCTTGAGGAACTTCTCGGCTCGCAGGTTTCGCAGGCGGAACGCCATGTTGAGCTGGAACGAGGCCTCGGTATTAAACCGTGCGGCAGCTGACACACCGTTGTTCGGTTTCATCTGCTGAGCCGCTTCCGCCGCCGCTTCCGCCTCGACGTAAGCTGCGTCATTGCCTCGTTCGCCGTCATGCATCAAAGCCCGGACGCGATCGATCAGGCTTTCGAGTTTCTCGTCTTCCAATCCGAGCTTTTCTTGCAATCGCTTTTCGGATTCCACAACCGCGATCCGCTCTTGCAGATGAATTTGCTTTTGATCGGCGACTTCCTTTTGAGCGCGTACGTCTGCGATCACGCCCTGCAACTGTTTGCCCAACTGTTGACGCAAATCGATGGGTGCATCAATCGTGGATTTCACCTGACCGTAGGCTCGCTTCAAGATTGTGACAGCGTTGTCTGGTTCAGTGGCTTCCTTTCGACGCGCTTCTTGGATCGCTCGCGAAACCTCGAGTCGCAGCTTTTCACCGATGACCTGCTGGCGATCGACCTCGTCCTGAATCAGGCTGCGTCCATCCGACGGATTCGGTTGAAATTCGTCGCGATTGAGCAGGCTGCCTTCGGCGGGCTTCTCTTCCGCTTGTGCTACCTGACGGCTCACCGGCTTGACCTTGAGCGTCGGCTGGGGTTCCAACAGCAACTTGGCCTGTGCATTTGCAGGATCAAGTTCCTGAATCGTGTGTCCAATTCGTTCGACCTCACGCTGCTGCCGACGGCCTTGAGCGGCGACTCCCTCGGCAGTGAGCAACTCAATCCGCTGATCGAATTCGTTCCAGGCCGCCGTCAGCAATTCACGGCCAGCATACGGCACCAAGCCACTGTCTTTTCCCGCTTGGCGAAATGCCGCGGCGACAAAGGGCGCTGCCGTCTCACTTCGCAATGAATCGACAGACCACTGCATCCGCACCGGTTGACCAGCGAATTGTCCTGCAGCCGTCAGTGACGTCTCGTCGGACAGTTGGCCTTGAGCCAACACGAATGTCTCTCGATCCGCACGCAATGGCAGAGCCTGCGCGGACGCGAGTTTCAATTCCGAACCTGTGATGTCCAACTGCTCAGGATAGAAAACGGATGAGGTAGCCGCTTTCGCAAGTTGTTGGCCGACCTTACCAGCGTCGCTGGCAGCCGATGTCGCGTCCCCCCCATCATCAATCATCACGACACCACCAGTATGCTGAGCCAGCATTCCCAGCAGTTTCAAATCGCGACGCCGTCCCACGGCATAGCTCGAGACCGGCACTTGTCGAGATCGCAGATTCTCCAAAGACCGACGTAACGAATCATGAGGCAGCAAGTTGGCGGTGCTCATTCCGTCGCCGATGTACAGAACCGTGGAGCTGGTTGATTTCGGCAACACGTCATTGATGGCATCCAGGGCGACTTGCAGGTTGGTCGCTCCCAACGGAGCTCGTTGCTTCAGTGCGGAAACCGCATCGCGAATGGCATCACTGTTCGGGGCGACGAAATCGGCCGTCAATCGTGTCGCTTGCACGTCAATCGCGAACAGGCTCACGCGGTCGTCGCCGGGCAGATCGCGGAGGAACGCTTGCAACACACCCAAGGCTTGCGTGCGATGCTCGCCGAACTGGCTGGCCGAGGTGTCCATCAACACGACGTGGTGACGGACGGTCTGCGCTTCGGGAAGGTCTTTGGCTCGTAGACCGATCGCGACGAATGTCTCGCCCGACGGTTCGGTGTACCTCAACACCTCGCCGCTCGATTTGACGGCGACCGGGCGTTCGACCGCCCAGGTGGCATTCAATGGCAGCACACTCAAACAAGATCCCAACACGACACGAGCGAAGAGTTGCGATGAACGAGACATGAGCCACTCCTGATTGCGATGAACTGCGGCGACGTCCGAACGGACGATCTCCAGCGCGGAAGGCGACCGCATCTTACTCAGTGATTCGGACAGAATAGAACCTTTTTTTGCCGAGATTCTCCTCCAAGCCCAATTTGCCTCGAGTTGCTAGCTTGCGGCTCGCAAGCCCCGAGCAACCGGTTTCGCAGGCATGAAAGTTTCGGCGTGCTCAACCGCGACGACTCGCTGCCACGAACTCTCACGATTCGCCTGATTCTTCCGACCTTGCCAGCCCGATGAACTCCGTGAGAGCAGATCGGACGTCGCCGGCCGATCAAACGGACATGGGAGTCCGTGCTTCGTATTCCGAAGGAGCGGATCATGCGGCACGATCGATGTCGGATTTTGACGGCCGCACTGACAATACTGCTGTCCGCAAGCAGTTGGCTGGCGGTGCAGTCCGCTCGGCCAGCACGAACTCTGGAACTGGTACAGGTGTCGGACTGGCAAACGCAAACCTGGTATCAACTCGACGGCCATGGACCATCCACGACCTGCGATCTTCAACCTGGGCATCGTTACCGGCTCGTTCTGGGATGCCTGAGCGAAGGAACTCAAACCCACAGCGTGAGCGTTCACTTGACGGCGTTGCGATCCTGTCCGCGTGACGGCGACCGAAAAGTGCTGAAGGCGGAACCACTCGCTCAGATTGTCAATCGGTGGCCCGAACCGCGCGCCGTGACCAGCCGTTGTCTGGCACCTGTCATCGGTTCGTCTCAGCCGCTCGTTTCGCCACGAGAGTTTTATTTGCACGTCACGGATGGCGATCTCGATGATCCGAAGCAGTACGCGCGAATCACAGCCGTCAATGTGGCTTGTGGGACTCGCGTGCGAGTCTTCGTCGACCAGCAGCTTACTTCTGGCGAGGTTACGCAATCGCGGATCGACGCACTGGTGCGCCAGCTGGATGACGATGTCATACCACGTGTGGAATCACAGTTCGGCCCGTTGTGCGACGTGGACGGCGACGGCTGCTTGGCGATCGTATTGACCCCCTGGCTATCGCGGTTGCAGGGCGGACGCACATCGGTTGGCGGCATGGTGCGCAGCAGTGATTTTCAACAGTGCGCGTTACCGCCGTTGGGTAATCGTTGCGACATGCTGTTTCTGAACTCGTCTTTGCCGAACGATTCGGCGTTGCGCGATTTGCTTTCGCACGAGGTTGCTCATGCAGCCTGCATCAGTCAGCGTGTGTCCAGCAGAATTGGCACGTTTCGCGACGAAGAGGATTGGCTCAGCGAAGCCCTCGCACACCTTGCCGAACCAAGCTGGAGCAATCTGGATCATCGAATCGCGGCATTCCTTGACGATCCTTCGCAGTATCCATTGGTCGTTTCGGATTATTACCGAGCCGGTCTGTGGCGCAATCCCGGCTGCCGTGGAGCCACTTATCTTTTTGCTCGCTGGTGCATTGGAGCCAGCGATCCGAAGCTCGTCCGGCAATTGGCGCAATCGAAAAATCGTGGCCGGAGGAACCTCGAGCAGGCAACGGGCCGACGATTCGAGGATTTGTTCCGCGCCTGGCAATTGTCACTCGCAGACGACGAAGAACTCGCTGCACCGGATTTGCAAAGCGTGTTGCATCGCCTCGGTTCCGCAGGCCTGCAACCCAAAATTTGTTGCGACGGTTCCAGCGAACACGTGCTGCAGGTCCGAGGGACCGCGTTCACCGTTGTCGATCTGCGAGTGGACGAGTTCTCGCCACGAACGCTGTGGATCGCTGGAGATACGGCCGCGAAATGGCAATTTTCGATTTGCCGATGTTCCGATGAATCACTCGGTAAGTCGGATCGGAGTTCGTTGGCGGCGACCCCACGTTGATGACGTGGTCGTCGGTTCGATCTGCTCAGTTGAATTCTAACGTCGTGCCAGGTTCGGCGATCTGGACGTTGGAGAGTTGCAAGTCCCGCAGTTCGTTAAGGGTTGGATTCTCGAACGCCAACTTGATGTGGATGACATGCACCGGAATGGACCGTTTGAGCTTGGTCAATTCCTCACGAAAAAGTTGCGGTGTGAGGTGCGCGGCCTTATCAGCCAGCCATCGCATCGAGTTCGGAAAACTGGCTTCCAAGAAGATCCCCCTCAGGCCAGATATTTGATTGGCGATTTCCCAGACACGTTCCGATGGACCGGTATCCGAGACGAACATCACGGCCACGCTGGTCGCAATTTCTTCCACGAGAAATCCGAACGCGGGCACGACGTGTTTCAATTCAATCGGCGTGATTCGCAGTCCCTCGACTTCGACTGGCTGCTCCGCCGAAAGTGTGTTGAGCTGCAGAAATGGAGATTCCTCGCCGGACAGCCGGATCATGTCGGGCCAGAGCCGGTCATTGAAAATATCGCGTTGCAGCGTCTCCAATACTTGCGGATTGCCCCAGACCGACGGACAGTCGGGACCATACATGTAGACGTTGTCGATGAAAATCGGCAGCGTCGCCACATGGTCAAGATGCGAATGCGACAGAAAAACGTGACGCACGCGGCGTTGCGCATCCAACGGCGACAACAACCCCAATACCCCGGCGTCGATCGCCACGCTGTCGTTGATGACGTACGTCGCCAGAATCTGATGACGATTCGAATCACCGACGGACGACGGGACGATGTGAACTTTCATAATCGATTACTCAGGGACGCCCGGGCTGCTTCATTTGGTTTGCATCACAATTACCCCATTCCAATTTGGGGGTGGCTTGCTGATGTGCTGCGCGATGAACTGCATCAAATAGTCCTTGACCCGGTCCTGTTCAGGCAAAAGTTTGAGCATGTCGAGTGCTTCACGCCAAGATCCTGCGGCGAACAAATCCCAGGCGGACTCGTAGATCTTGATCGCATCATCGGTGAGCAACGAGTCCACTTCCTCTGATGGCAGCAATTGGCTCAGCATCAATTCGGTACTCATCCCGGCAGGCCGAAATCGGCCGATCCGCCGCAAGCGTCCCTCGGAAGCCGGCAATTGTCCGCGGACAAAATCGGCGGTGGACTCGTCAAGCAAGATGGAAGCGCCAAGCATTTTTGTCAGCCCTTCGAGTCTCGCGCCAAGGTTTACCGTCGGGCCAAATGCGCCGACTTTAATCTGTTCCTTTGTTCCGATTTTTCCAGCGATGGCGCGGCCGTGAGCGACTCCGATCCCCACTTGAAATCCCGCCAGCGAGTGTCGCGAGTCATGGAACGCGTGCTGAAATTCTTGCTGAATGTGCAAAGCGGCTCGGCATGCTGATAGCCGGTCGTCCTCACGCGGAGCGGGCCAGCCCCAAAATCCGAGTGCCGCGTCTCCTTGAAAATCAGCGATGACTCCGTCGTATTTAATGATCCCGCAGGTCATGACCCCCAACGCATCGCTGACCCGATCGAGCAACTCACGCAGTCCGTGTTGAGCCTGCTCTGACTTCTTCGAGAAACCATGCACATCGCAAAAAAGAACCGTGATGTCGCTCTCTTGCGGTTCCAACAGCTGCTGGAAATCGGTCTGTCGCAGCGTCTCCAGCACGGTCGGCGAAAAAAACTGGCTGAGTACTGCCTGTTGTTTCGACAACAACCGAACATGGCGAATCGAACCGATGAACTCGCTGATGAGCTCCGTGAATCGCAGGTCGCCTTTGAGCTGATCCTCACCGGAAAAACTCCCCGAAATGCTGTCCTTCTGTCCGGAGACATACAAGCACCAGCCGCGGCTGGCTTCACCCCGAAATGGCATACAGAACGCCCAGTCCAACGATCCGCTGATGGTGAACGCTGGGTTTGACTCCTCGCTGTCGGCCCAAATATGCAACAAGCCTTGGCCGAGCTGTAATGCCTTGAGCATGAGTCTTCGACTGGGGTTGAACCGTCCCACCCCGTCATCGCGATTGTCCCAGCGCATCATCTTCGGCTGCGCGTCGGCACTGAAGTCGTCGAAGGCCACGACGGCAGCGGCTTTTGCGGCCGGGATCGCCTCCAAGATTAAGCGGGCCACGCGGCTCGCGAGCTCTTCATCCGTGTTAGTCTGCGCAATGGCCTTTGGCAACTTAGTCAACACTTGTAACCGCTGGTCGGCATTCTGAAACGCGACTTTGCTAAGCTCGTCTGAATGAAATGACCGTTCCGATACCGGTGTCTTCGAGTCATTTTCCAGATCAGCAGAGACCAACTGAAAGACGGTATGGCCTATCCGAAATTGCTCCCCGGTCTTTACCCACACCTCTGTCTGATCGGCCTCTTGAAAGTAGATCGGATTGCGCGCCGAATCTAATCGGCGGACACGCAATTGTCCGTCGACCATCTGCACCTCTGCATGCTCGCGAGAGATCAGGGCGTCCCAAGGGACCTCCCATCCGCTGCGAGGCGCACGCCCAATCCGGATGATCTCACCCGGCTGAATGTGGCGTCGCCACCGCTGCATCGGCTCCGGGCCGCAAGCAACCAATTGCGCCATCCGACGTACCTCGCTGTCTCGTTACTTCGGGACCACAAAATATCCCACTCTGAAAGCAGTCATCAAGCACTTAGGCAATCAGAAACCCAATTTCGCCGCGACATTTCTTAGCTATGCCGGTGAGGCAGTTGTCGCCCACACCGGCAAAAGTTGCCGAATTCGCTGCGAGAATGACGGTGAACCCTACGAAAGCCGTTTGAGTCTGCAACTCAACTTGCCCAACTGTTGCGACCATGGCATTCTGCGAGTTGTCTATATTCGACACAGCCTCTTTCCTCATCGCATGCAACTTGGACCCAGTCAATCGCCGATAGAGGCGAGAGTGAAGTTGGTTACTCCAGCTAGCGGCTCAACGAACAGGGAAAGTTCGATGTTACCCCTTCGACTGCTGCTGACATTCATGGTGACGGTTGTGGGCATGCTGTTTTCCACAACCGGTTTCGCGTGGCAATCGACGTCCGTTCGTCCTTCCGTCGATTTTCGAGACGACGCCGAATTGACCGTCGCTGACGACGAAATCACGCTTCAGGACAAAACTCCCGCCAAGCCGAAGGACCCGCCAAAGCCTCCAACTCGGCCGCAGACACCGCCAGCGCCTCCTTCGCGACCGTCGATACCGCCCGTGCCAGTTCCCGCGCAACCACAACAGCCGCAGCCACAGTTCAATCCGTTTGTGAATCCGCAACCAAACCAACCGTACTTGGCTAGGCTCTCACGGGCTCCGGACATGTTTGGCGATTCGTTCGGATCATTCACCGGGTTGACGTTCGCTGACCCAAATACGACGTCACCTGACATCAAAAGCTCAGAAATTCGACTGCCAAAACCCGGCGGCCCTCGAGTCTTCAAGAACGAACAGTCGCGCGCCATGCCGACCGACCGAGTCTTTGGGCTGTATCACCACTTTCAGAACGCGTACCGTTTGGAGACTGCTTCCGCGAACGTCGATCTCTTCACGCTCGGCTTCGAAAAGACGTTCTTGGAAGGAAACACCTCGATCGAACTCCGGATGCCGCTCAGTAATCCGGTCGGACTATCGACAGGAGTCACCGGCCAAAGTTTTCAAACTCATGCGGCCGGGGATTTGATCGTCACTTTCAAGGGCCTGGTCTACTCCGACGAATCACAGGCGGTGGCACTGGGACTGGCGGTCAACACTCCCACCGGAAGCGACTTGAACGTCACTGTGAATAGTGTGAACAGCTTCACACTCAAGAACGATGCCGCGCATCTGATCCCTTTCGTCGCGTACCAAGCCGCTCTGAACGATGACGTTTTCTTCAATGGGTTTTTGCAGTTCGACACGCCGACCAATGCCAACTCGGCGCAATCCCGAAGTGGGATTGGCGGCGCGATTGTCACCAATGGTTCAGTGACCGATCAAACGCTGATGTACGTCGATGCGTCATTTGGCTATTGGCTGTTCCGAGATGACGAAGCAGAATTCCTCCAAGGTTTGGCGGGCGTACTCGAGTTGCACTACACGACCGCATTGAATCGGGCCGACAACGTCGACCTCACAGTCGTAGAATTTGGTGCGACCTCCGGCCGTTACGACGTGCTGAATTTGACCGTTGGCCTGCAAGCCAACATCGCCCGCAACACGTTGCTCCGAGCCGCCTTCGTCACGCCGCTCACCGACAGTAGGAACCGTTTTTTTGACAGCGAGTTTTCACTGGCCGTCGTCTTCCAACTGTGATGTCTACATTTTTGTTAGCACCTTGCGAACTCTGAGTAGAGCCGTCTTGTCACTTTCTGAGGAACGGCAGGGTGGTCCGTCTGTTGGCAAATTGCTTGCTGACCGCGTGGGTGTTACGGCTCCCCGGCAGTGTTGCTGTTTGGCAATCAACCGCGCTGACATCGTTCAGGACAGCACCGGACTGGTGACTTTCGTTACCAACACTGGCAGCTTCGATACCTTCAACTTGACTAGCGGTTCGCACACCAAATTTGCCCACTCAACGATCATCCACGCCGGCTAAGTCACGCCGCTGCGCGACGGCAATCACCGCTTCTTCGACAACGAGTTCAACGTTGCCGTCATCTTCCGCGACTGACCGGTCGAACGCCCGCGCAGGCCAGATTTTTCCAAATTGGCTCCGACTTGCATTACGAAGTCCACCGCGAATGATTCATGCGATCCGGACTTCATCACCGAATGAACTGCCGTACGTAGTCCGCTCCCAGGCCGACCGATTCGAAGTGCCGGCGGCACATGTCGATCTTGGTGTGGACGTCGTCGTAGCCACAGGCTCGATGCTGGTCGTCGAAGTAGATCAACGCTCCGCAGACGTGGAATAGCGTGATCATCTCGTCGTCGGAGTCGACTGTCAGCGTGTGGACTTCGCCAGGTGGCTCGAAGACGTAGTCCCCCGCCTTCGCGGTCCAGTCATGTTCGAGGTACCGCCACGTCCCCTTGATGACGTAGCCATGCACTGGCGCGGGATGCCGATGTCGGCTGAGTACTCCCGATCGCCGCACACGCAATAAGTTGACCCACTCGCCTTGCACTGTGTTGAGAAGCAGCGGTCGAAACCAAATGTTAGGAGCTTGAGGCACCCACAAACGATCGTCGTCCGGCATCGTCGCCGTGACCAAATCCGGCACGGCAAAAGGGGGAGGGGGCAGTTCAGCCATGACACTCACTCGGTCTTCGGAGAGTCTAACTTGTCTTCGGACGCAGGAGCGTCCTTCTTCGGCGGAGTCTCTGGCTTCTTCGGATCGTTGTCGTCTTTCGGCTTGTCCTCGGTGGTTGGCTTCACTTCGGCGGGCTTCTCGACTGGCGTGGGTTGAGCCTTCACAGGTTCGGACTTCAAGGCGGCCACGAATTCCGGGACGAGTGATTCGATGTGCTGCAAACTTCCATCAGCGGTGAGCACAACCAGCAGATTTCCCACGCGAAGCGGTCCGTGGGTCGCCACTTGACCGAGCGATATTTTCTGTTCCACCTTGCCAGTCTTCGCGTCGATGCGAAGCACGTCACCCGATTGTTGAACGGCAAGCAGTACGTTGCCGACCAGCAATGGGTTGCCTACCAGGCCGACTCCATCGAGATTGCAGGTCCAGAGTGACTGCTTCGGATCGGCCGCGTCGAACGCCATCAATCGTTGCCGAGACACCTCGGCCAGCATCAGCGAATCGGAGATCCAAATCGGCTTTGAAGCCGGACCTCCCAAGTCAACCTCCGCTCGATGTTCCATCGCGGTCACGTCGAGCACTCGTAGTTTTCCAGCGGCATCGGCGGTCAACAGCCGCCCCTTGTGGAGCGTCGGCGCGACATCAATCGGTTGCGGGGAATCGATTGAAGACACCGATTGAAAAAACGTCTTGGCTCCCGTGCGATACTGCAGCTTGAGCATCTTGCCGGCACTGTCGAAGACGAGGAGCGTGTCGTCGTCAATCGCCAGGAGATGCTTC
This sequence comes from Planctomycetota bacterium, assembly GCA_016872645.1. Classification (GTDB taxonomy): domain Bacteria; phylum Planctomycetota; class Planctomycetia; order Planctomycetales; family Planctomycetaceae; genus SXKJ01. The sequence continues at coordinate 37,872 of VGZH01000033.1, forward strand.
CACTTGCGAACCGGACCTTCGTTGTTGGTGTTGACGGGCGCGAGGAAATCGTCGCACGGAGGACCACCCGCACGGCCGGCCAACTTCAATCGACCGGGAATCGGCAACAGCACTCCGCCGGAAAAACGCAGCGGCGCGCATTCCAACGGCTGAGGTAAAGCGATCTCAGCCTGCGGAAGCGCACTGGGACCAATGACCCACAATTTGCCCTCGGCTCCGTTCGTCCAAACGGCAACACGCCCCTCCGACAAAGCCGCGGCCTGCAACGGTTCGAGTGTATTCTTCGGCAGTTCCAGTTGTTTTTCGCTGCGAGCACGGAATCCGCCGGTGGTGACTTCATTCGTGCTCAGCAGAAACGTATCGGCTCCTTCGGTGACACAGACGAGTTGTCCGTCCGTGCCCTGATTTGCCGCCAACAGACGGGCGCCGACGACGGTCTTCCAATTACTTTCCATCGACTCACCGTCCGCTTGGGTGAGATGCACGGCTTGGCCCAGCGGCAGTTGACGGCCGACGTACAGATTTCGGCCAATCATTTGCAGCGGCTGAACGCTCTGCCCAACGGCGATGGTGGCCTGCTCGTCGAGTTGCAGCACATTCGTCTTGAGCACCACTTTGCGGAGCGCACCAACCGACAGCCAGATTTGGCCGTCGGTCCCTGCCGCAAGATGTGCGGCTCCCGCATGGCTGGTCGGAATTTGTAGTGTCGCTGTCTGCGCGAGCGTTGTCTGATTCTTGTCGTCCGAAACGTTGAAGACCGTCAATCGCGGACCTGACGACGCGACGAACAACTGGTTGCCTCGCAAAATCATTTCGTCGCGGATGTGTCCTTCGACCCGCACTTCCGCCACGTCAGTCAGTCGGTCAGTTGCCTTGGACGCATTTAACACTCGCAGCCGAGAGGTCGTCGTGCGGTCGTTCTCGGCCAGCAAGACGTATTGGCCCATCGCCAACGGCGAGGCTTCGACCGTGCCAGGCTGGTGGCCGGTTTGCGAAACGAGTTTGCACTCCAGTGGGCTGAGGCTAAGCGTGTACGCGAACTCCGCTTCGCCGAAGACCAACAGATGCACGTTGTCCGTCATCGCGATGGGGGGCGCGAACAGACGCTGCGGAAACTTCAGCCGTGACGTGATCCGCCCCGAATCAGCATCGATGCGGTAAAAGTAGCCTTCCAACGTCGGCAAATAAATCTGGCCATGCGCGACGAGCGGAGGACCAGAGACCGGTTCGACCGCCTGTCGCCAGATCAATTCACCAGTGCGACGGTCCAGCAACACGAGTTGATTCTGTGTTGTGTCAAAGACGAGGACTGCCGAACGAGACGTTTCGACCGGCACGGGAAAGAACGGCGTGCCGACACCGACCGTCCGACGCCAGATCGGATCGCCGGTGATGCTGTCGACGGCGAAGCAGCTATCCTGTCCCAAGGCGAAAATGACGCGATTCGCGGATTGCTCCTCGCTGAGCGATCGCGTTCGCACCGCCAGCGTCAGCGGCTTGGGGAGCGATTTCGCGGGATCGTCGGTTTTCGCGTCGCGTTGGAATTCCTCACGTACCGCTTGCTTCTTTGCCAACTCCAGCGTGCGACTCAAAGCTGTAGAGATTTTGCGGTCGGCGCTCAGATCCGGATACCGCACAACCAACTTCTGCCGTGTGACGACCGCCGCCAGCGGCAACTCTTTTTTCAGTGATTCATTGATCGACGCCAGCGCCTCTTCAAAAACGCCGGACTTAAGAATGGCTGCCTCGGCCTCCTTGCGGGCCTTCGCGATTTCCTTTTTCGCTTCGACCGGCGGCGAGTCGGGCGGGCTGTAGCGTTCCAGCAATGTTTCGGCTTCGGCCGAAATCTTCAGCAGATCGCGCTGCTTGCTGACGGCTGCAGCCTTCGGCGTGTCGAGCGCGATCTTCTTGGCGAACACGACAACGTCATCATGCAACTCGGAAAAATACTTCGCTTCGCGATGCTCAGTGACAAACTCTTGCAGCGCCTTGATCGCATTGGAATACGCGGGCGAACCGGTCAATTCTTTGTCAACGCGAGCTGTGCTCAGCAGCACCTTGGCACCTTCGGCACCGTCAGTCAGGTTGTGGTTGGGATGAGCCTTGATGAATTCTTCCAGCTTCTGGATGCCGATCGCGAATTGCGCCCCTTTGATCTCCTTGGTCGCCTCATCGAACTTCCGCCGCACCTGTTCGCGATCAATCATGAACCAAAAAACCAGCGCGACGATCGCCAACAAGCCACCGCCTCCCCCCAGGAACAACACCAACGGCGACCGCATGACGGTCTGCTCTTTGAGCCGTTCGTTTTTTGCAAACAAAGTCCGAAGTGATGTGACCGGACCGGAGTCCGCTCCGGCATCAACATCCCGCGACCGCGAATCAAATTCCTCTGCGCCCGCTTCTTGCTCGGAATCTTCGGAGGCCTCATCAACGAGTTCGGCCATCGTCAGTTCCGACGTTGGCGGTGAGCCGTCGAAATCGTCATCCGACTGACGTTTCGAACTGAAGCCCGCCTTGGCCGATTTCAGTCCTGGCCTCTCTTCATCCGCTTCTTGCGGGCGGTTCTCATTTTTTTCGAGGGCATCGTGCAGATTCCCCAGAGCGAGTTGTTCGCGGCCATCCTTTTTCTGTTGCGTGGGCAGCCCTCCGGCTGGTGTTCCCCCCTCCGACGATTTCGATTTCTTCGCTGGAGCCGAGGGTTCTTCAATGGTCAAAACAATGTCCACACTGCCGATGCGGATCATGTCCCGATTCCCAAGCGTTCGCTGCTTGACGAGCGTGCCGTTGACATCGATGCCTTCTTTGCCAGTCGCCGTCAGTTCAAATGCCAAGCCATTCCAACTGATCCGCCCATGCAACGACGCGATTCCGTCTTCTTCAACGATCACATCGTTCGTTGTGTGCCGACCAATCGAAAAGGGCTGTGACTTGGACAGCTCGCGAATCTCGATGTTTCCTTCGGCATCGCGAATTTCCACCCGACCGTAAATTGACGCGGGAAGCTTCGCCTCGGGAAACTCGAGGGAACTTCCGATGCGAGCACCGCCGGTCGAGGCAGCTTCACCGTCGCGATCGTCGGAGTCATCGCGCGCGAGGCGTTCTTTTGCTGTGGGCACAGCGTGGTTGGCGTCTTTCGCGAACGAACTTGCTGTGGCCGGCGACTTCGAAACGGTGGAGCCCGGGTTCGCGGCGGGCGGCGGATCAACCTGCGCAGAGTCGGCTTCCGGCACGACAATGGTATCCTGACCACAACGTGGGCACTTGACGATTTGGCCCACCATGCGTCGTGAGACACTGTTGCGTTTGCGGCAATGCTGGCACAAAAAACGGATCGGCATCGCTGAGATTCTCGAAGCAGAACGAAACCAGAAGGGAGTCACACGCCGCAGCGGAAGCAGGAATCTATCCCACGAAATTCCGAAGGGAAACCCTCCAGAGCCACAGTTGCGGACAACTCTACACCTTGCCCCCTTGATTCCGCACGTGCTGGCGGTTACGTGTTTGCTCACTTTCGCGAACCTGTGCCGATCTTCGCGAAGCCGTGTTTCACCTCGCTCGGAGATTTTGCTCCATGAATGCCCACGATTTGGCCCTGATTTTCGGCGACGGCCGGATGGTTTTTGTCACGCTCGCTGCCGGCATGACCTTCAACGACATCGCGCACATGTTGGGGGACGCCTGCTTCGGTTTTTTGGGAATCAACTTCGTTTGGGGGTTGTACTGCGTGATCCTGTCATGGCGGCGAACGAAGCAATTGAAGTTTCGCAGCCATCAAGATCAGGAAGAATTTCTCAACGAGCTGCTGCCGAGATTGAAATCGGGAGCGTTCGACGAGGCGACGGAAATGTGCGAAGCCAAATCTCTGCGAGCGTTGCCGAGGCTGGCGCTCACGGTCATTTCGAATCGCCGTCTCGGCTATGACGGCCTGCGCGAGCAAGTTGGCGAATTGATCCAGCGCGACTTGATGGGGCCGCTTGAGCAGAAAATGGGCTGGGTCGCGACGACAATTAAGACTGGCCCGCTGCTGGGTCTGTTCGGAACGGTGTTGAGCATGATCGCGGCGTTCGGTCGCATCGGCACCGGCGAGAAAGTTGCACCGCACATGATCGCACACGACATCAGTATCGCTCTGATTTGCACAGCGATGGGATTAGCCACCGCGATCCCCTTCAGCTACATCCTGGCCAGCCTCAATATCCGCTCGCGAGAATTACTCGAAAGTGTTGGCACCGGCATGACGCATGTGCTGAGTTGCTTCCGTCCCGCTAAGAACAAGGTCGCCGCCAATGCACGGTGAATCCGCCGCAAAGCTCGAATCAGGTTTCAGCAACGGACTGGCGGGTAAGCGGCGCGAAGTCGAAGACCCGGAATTCGACGTCACCGCGATGGTCGATCTCGTCTCGCTGATGAATATCTACTTTTTGGTTTCGTGGGTCATGGCGATGTCTAACGAAGTGGACTTGCCCGCCGCCAAGCATTGTGTGGCTGGCGATCTCGACACTTCAGTCATGGTGATCGTGAAAAAGGGAGATGAACGCGGCTCTTCGGTCGTCATCGGCGAGGATGGCGACGGCGAAGTGCTGACCGATCGAGCCGTCATCCTGCAGAAAGTCACCGAAGCGGTGAAAGCTGGAGCAAAAGACGCCAGCCCCAAGGACACCCTGCTGATTAAGGCCGAGCGGGAGGTCCCGTTAAGAGACATCTCTCACATTGCCAGTGCTGCCTCTTCCACCGAAGGCATCAAGCTGCGACTGGCGGTGCTGGAAAAGGAAAACTAGCCGAGGTTAGGGTGAGCGTTTTGCCCCCTCAGCGTCGCCGACAATCGGAGTCGATCTGAGCGTCCGACCTTCAGGAATCTCAAATGCGGTTGCAGTGCCCTAAATGTAAAATCGAGTTATACGTCGCTGACGATAACAGTGATGACGTTGTGCTTTGCACGGGCTGCCGCTCGAAGCTCCGCATTCCGGCACCGCATCAACTGTTGGAATCCGATGCCGACGACGACGATTTTGATGCCGACGATTCCGATGCAGACGCTCCACTGTTTTCCGGAGATGACGACGACGGAAAGTACGCGGACCTGGTCGATATGACGGCGATGGTGGACATCGTCTTCTTTCTATTGATCTTCTTTATGATCACGACCGCGTCCGGAATCATTTCCTGCATCAATATGCCGGAGACCAAGCAAGAAGGTGCGGCAACGGCTTCTCGGCGAACGGCTGCCGATCTCGACCAAGACAGCGAGTGCGTCGTCGTCCGTGTCGACAGCCAAAACCGCATCTTCATCGACGATGTCGAGTTCCCGACGGAAGCCGATTTGCGCGGCCGCTTGCGCAGCGCGCTGGCCTTGAATGCCAAGAAGCTACTCGTCAAAGCTCACGGCGACGCCTTCAACGGCACGTTCGTGATGATCCAGGACCTTGGCTACGACCTCGAATTCAAAGAATTCATGCTTTCGGTCGCCAAGGAAGAAGAGCCGCAGTGAGGAGACTCGGCGACGCCTGCTACTTAATTGGCGTCTGGCTGGTGATCGTGAATTCGTAGCCTTCCTTGGCCGAGCGGACCGAGAAATAAGTCTTCTTGATTTCAGCGGCTTTACGTTTTTTGTAATCCAGTTCCAAGACCGCCAACTGATTCTCCGTCTGCGGCGGATAGAAGTGCATGATCAGGGCGTTGTTCGCGTCGACCCCCGCCTTCTGGAAAAGTTGCACATCGACTCCCTTGCGAGTGCCACCCTTCCAAGTGAAGTACAGCCGTTTCTCTTGCTGTCCGCTGGTCACCGTGCGAACGGTTGGGCGTGGCGCGGTCAGTTTGCTGACCAGGATCAGCTTGCCATCTGGCATCAGCGCCCCTAATTCGATGCCAAAAAATTCCAATTGCTGAGCATATTCGTCGAGCGTGCCCCGTTCGACGAACTTCACGAACCATCGCATCTCGCGAGGAAAGCCCCCCTTGCCTGTGCCGAATCCAATTGGGGGACGACCCGTTCCCCCTTTCGTGCCGAACGGGCTACCGGGCCGGGTCATTACGGCGGTCGCTGGCGCAAAGGCTTGATTCACCAATGGGGAATCGGAGGAATCAGAACTTTCCATTTGGGTCGAATCAGCGACATCGGCAACCGCATCCAGTGACTCGGCGGAGACTTCGGCCGTGTCTGGAATTTCCTCGGCCTCGGCCATTGCCGGTGCATTCGGATCCACATCGGGTGAGCCCAGCGCCAGCGTTTCACCCGGTGTGCCATCCTCGAATCCGTGCGGATCGCCGCCGGGATCTTCCTCCAAGAGCTGCACTGCCGGTGGTCGCTTTGGCGTGGGCAGCAAGTTCGCGATCCAAATCGTGATCAGCAAGAACGTGGTTGTCCCCAGCAGCATGCAAAACGCAAACAGCCCCGAAGTGACTTGATCGTGCTGCGACATGCTGATCGCTGGCGCACGTTTTTGACTGGGACTTTCTGCGGTACTGCTCACGATCAGAATTCTTTCAATCGGCAACTCAACGTCGTTGGCTCAAGGCAACAAAAGTGAAACCTCGTGCTGGCGCGTTGGGGTGGTGACTCACACTTAGTCGGGCAATTTATCTCGTTCGCTGTACGGTCGCACGCTTTGATACCACTCGCGCCAGCGACGGATGTCTGCGTCCCGCCACTTCTCAAAGGCCGAGTCCTTCTCCGCCTGAGATGCGTTTTCTGGCAGCTTGGCAATCAAGTCATCCGGCAGACCGAACCCGCGCGGCCGGCGACTCAGTACACACAGAGCGTTGCGAGCCTCCACCGCCGCGTCGAAGTCGGCGTCCATCAGGCCTTGAATCAACACGGGAGCGACTCGCAAATCGTTGCAGCGAGCGAGCGCCCAAAATGCCGTCCGGCGCACTTCGACTCGCGGATCTTTCGTGAGTTTTAGCAGCAAATCCTTCTGCCCAATCAGTTGTTCCCGCTGGCCAATTTGAACCGCCTCGACCAGAGCCGCCTGTGCGGATTCCACCTTCTGAGACTTTGGGTTCTCTAATTCCGCCAGCAGCTTGTCGAGCGGCGTATCCATCTTTTTGGCGGTGATACTGCCATCCTTGGTCTGGACGTTGGCCAAGTCCGTTGGCAGCCCGCGACCGCCAGCCAGTAATCCGCCTCCAAACGTCGCCGCTTTCGCAGCTTTCGGAGGCGATGCGTTGGGCACCAGTTTCTCCGTCGCACGAACCAGGAACAGCACCGCAAAAGACGTCGCAGCGACTTGGCCGCCGATGTCCACCCATCCGCCGTCGGCGTCCTGTAGTTTCAGGATTATTCGATAGCCCTCCGTATACCAGTCATGCCCACCGATCTTTTCCACGTTCGCCAGCGATGCCGCTCGCTCGAGTCCATAAAGATAATAAAGGTGCCAGCCCGTCGCGTTCTTATCGACGGTGTAATTCGTGGCGAGCCACCCGAGTCCGAGTTTCATCTTGGCCTCAAGCTCGCGAGGCGAAACTTGGGGCTTGTAATTCGCGTCGGCGGGCGCGACCGCAGCCGCAGTCGCAGCCGGCTGGTCGGGAGTCTCTGTCACAGTGACTCGTTCCAAGACTCCGAAGGCTTTGTCGTTCTTCTTGGTCTTCGCTTCCGCTTCGTCGGCGAGAGACTGCAACTCCTGCGGGCTGCGCGACATCAAGAGTCGAGCGATCCCCATCGACCCCACACCGGCCACGGTCATGCTGTGCTTTATGGCATTGTCAGTACCAAGCGGATGATAACTGAAGGAACCGTTGCGCTGTTGAGTCTGCAAATGCCAAGCCGCGGCCAGATCCAATGCCTTTACAGGAATCTCGACTCCTGCACGAGACGCTGCCCACAAACCCAACATGCCGTACTGGGTGATACTCGTGTCGCCGCCATTATTCTGGCCTGGATAATCCCACGACCCGTTGGGACGCTGATTCTTGAGCAGGTGGTTCGCGACGATCTGAATCTTGTCGCGATATTTCTGCTTGTCTGCGGCAACCAAAGCCATCACATCGACAGCGGCTTCGTAATCGTGGTGAAATTCTGGTTTGTACTCGTCGGGCTTGAATTTCAGCAGTATCTTGTTGATGAGCTCGGTCACGTACGGATCGTCCGGCGACATCCCCGCGGAAATGCAGGTGTAGACCACCAGCCCAGACTCATTCGAAGAAACCGATGACGCGTTCTTCCGAAAGAACTCGAGCGCTTTACGTACCGAGTCGAGCACTTCTGGAGGCTTCTCTGCGCTGAAGACGCGCAACGGACACAGACCGGCAAGAAACACGGCCAGCACAACAACCGTAAGGCGCATCCAGGGACGAGCTTCGAAGGATCGACACAAACTTCGCCCGCCAGTTCGATTGCAATGGAAAGTCATCAGCAAATCCGCCTGGAATGAGGCCTTGAATCACAACTGGATGCTAGGCCAGCCCCCACAGAGTGTCAACGAGTTGCGGTCCTGGTTTCATTGCCGATTCGCATCGCAGTTGGCCGTAACCTGTCAGACAAAGTCGTCGCTCCCGGCGATTCAGCAGTTGCTGATTACGCCGGCGGTAACCACTCACCTTGCAACGTGAGCACCAGTTTCCGTGCGCCGCCTCGATTGCGATGCTCGCAGAGATAGATGCCCTGCCATGTCCCCAAGCAAAGTCGGCCGTCGGCGATCGGCACGCAGACCGAACTGCCGAGCATTGCCGCTTTGACGTGTGCCGGCATGTCATCTGGCCCCTCAACCGTGTGGCGATACGGAAATCGCTCGGGCGCGAGGTGATCAAACGAAGACTCCAAATCCAATGGCACATCCGAATCGGCGTTCTCGTTGATCGTGATCGACGCTGAAGTGTGCTGAATAAAAACGTGCAACAAACCCACCTGGACGCGAGCCAATTCCGGCAGCGAGTCAACCACGTGATCCGTCACGAGATGAAAACCTCGCGGGAATTCCGGCAATCGAAGTTGTCGCTGAAGCCACGGCATAATCGAGAGAGGCTGGGTTAGAGCGCTTGGCCTTGCCAGCGAAGCCAATGGTCAGCCAACACGATTGCCACCATCGCTTCGGCCATCGGGATGAAGCGCGGCAGAAGGCACGGGTCGTGTCGGCCCTTCGTCTTGATGGTGGTTGGCTCGCCAGTGCGAGTTACTGTCGCTTGTTCGATCGGCAGGCTGCTGGTCGGCTTCACCGCCGCTCGCAGCACGATCGGCAAGCCGGTCGAAATTCCGCCAAGCATTCCACCATGCCGGTTGCTCGACGTCGTGACGAGGTCAGCGACAGCCGTCGTTGAACCGCCTGTGCTTCGCTTCGGCACAAACAAATCGTTGTGTTCGCTGCCGCGCATGGTCACGCAGCCGAAACCGATGCCGTATTCGACGGCCAGTACCGCCGGTAAACTAAAAATCGCTTTTGCGAGGTCGGCTTTCAGCTTGTCGAAGACCGGTTCGCCTAATCCGGGCGGGATGTTGGTCGCGACGATTTCGGCAGCGCCGCCGATCGAATCACCGTCTTTGCGAACTGCCTCAATCAACTCAATCATGCGAGCGGCCGCAGCTTCGTCCGGGCAACGGACAACGTTCGGCTCGCCACTTGCCAGCGTTTCCACTTGCGACAACGTGACTGCGGCGGGATCAGGAATGTTGGCTTTCACGTCACCGACCTGCACGACGTAGCCCACGACTTCGCCGCCGAATGCCTGTCGCAGAATCTTCTTGGCGACGACACCAGCGGCGACTCGCACGGTCGTCTCACGAGCACTCGATCTTCCGCCGCCACGATAGTCACGGAAGCCGTATTTCGCATCGAAGCTGAAATCCGCGTGACCGGGGCGATATTTTTCCTTGATGTCTTCGTAGTCGCGGCTCCGCTGATCCTGATTGCGGATCAAAATCGCCAAGCTCGTGCCGGTCGTCCGTCCCTCGAAGACCCCGGACAGAATTTCCGGCGAGTCGTCTTCCTGTCGCTGCGTGACGATCTTGCTCTGCCCCGGCCGGCGCCGCCGCAAATCAACCAGCAAGTCCGCCTCCGTCAACGCAATTCCCGCCGGCACGCCGTCGATGATGACGACGTTGCCCGGTCCGTGACTCTCTCCCGCCGTGGTGATTCTCAACGCTTGTCCAAAGGAATTGCCTGCCATGATGCGGCCAGTGTAGGACCGGCGCCCGTGCCCGTCACCCGCAACGTGGTTGAGAGATCCCAGTCCGATCAATCCGGCAGCCGAATTTGCCGCAGCGGACTGTTCTTCACTCATTTGCCAGAAGATGGCTAGAATCCCGCCCCGTTCACAGTCTTTCCAGATTGCGGACAAATCACGGATCGATGTTCGTGCCGAACAAGGGATAGGTTTGACACACCGAACAACACGAAAACTCACGCAAATATGACGAATTTTTTTGAAAAGCGCGACCGGTGGGGAAACGGATTTTCTCTCTGGATTCTGTTGGGGTGCCTCTTCGTCGCCCCGCTGTGCGTCTGGTCCCTGCGAAACACACGCATTGAAAATGACATTGAGCATTGGCTGCCGGAGGACAATCCGAATGCGGTGACGCTGCGTTGGTCGATGGAACAATTTCAACTGGATGCCAGCGACAGCATTCTGGTCTCCTGGAACGACAGCAGCTTGACTGATTCGCGTGTCGAGAAACTGGCGGAACGGCTGGTCGGCAAGCTCGATGAACATGGAGTCCGGCGCAACGGCCTGAAGCAAGTCGCACGAGTTACCACGCCGCATAATGTTGTCGCACGCATGGTGGAACACGGTGTCGAACGTGATGACGCCATCCAACGATTAGAGGGTGTCCTGGTCGGTAGGGGAGCACTCAAAGTGCGCCTGACGGAAGCCGGCCGACAACGTCGCAGGGAACTTCAACGCGAACTGCTCGCGAGAGCCCACACGGAATTAGGGCTCGATCTGCAAGTTCTGCCAGCGGTTCAGGAATTTGAATCCTTGGTGGGCGATCCGCCGGCAGAGTCCGAAACGGACGCCGCTGCCAGTGAGACTGCGATTCCCGATCCGGTGGAAACGACCGTCGTTGAGTTTGATCCAATACCGCAACACGATTTTCAAGTCCGCTGGAAGGGAATGCTGCTCGGCAAACCGCATCCAAAGCTGCGCGATTTGGCGCTCAGCTTGAAAGGCAGCCCGACGACCAAGGCTCCCGATGGCGAGCCGTTGGTGGAAGATTGCTTTCAGGCAATCGGTTCGCCGATTGCGTTGTCAGTGGTACTCAGTGAAGCTGGCGAAGCCGACAAATCAAATGCCATCGCTCTGATCCGTGAAGCGGCCGTCGCTGTCGGAGTCCCGCCCGATCAATTGCATCTGGGCGGTCGTCCCGTTGCCAGCACCGCCTTGAACCAAGGAGTGAAAGCTGCGGTCTGGAACAAGTCCGCCAAACTCAGTCGCTTTTGGGAACGCTCGGTCATCGGGATGTCGGGCCTCATGGGACTGCTGGTCGCATTCTCAATGCTCCGCAGCGTCAAGTTGTCATTGCTGGTGTTGTTCGTGTCGTACTTCACCGTCTTTCTGACGACTGCCATTGTCCCCATGACCGGCGGCAGCATGAACATGGTCATGGTCCTGATGCCGACGTTTCTGATGGTGGTTGTGATGTCCGGAGCGATTCATGTCGCTCACTACTGGCGGCACGCCGCATTTCACAACAAGCAGACGGCGATCGTCGAGTGCTTTCAAATGGCGGCTGCTCCCTGCACATTCGCGACGATCACCACGGCGATCGGCGTGCTCTCGCTGCTGACCAGCGAACTGCGGCCGGTGCGCGAGTTCGGCATGTATTCGGCAGTTGGCTCGGTCATCGGACTAGGGGCCGTGCTGATTCTGCTCCCCACGCTGATCCAGCTGATGCCATTCCAGCCACCCAAGCCACAAGAAGTCGATTCGACCAAGTGGGAGAATTTCGGACGCTGGTGCTGTCAAAAGCGGCATTGGATTGTCTTGAGCTACTCGGCCGTGACGGTCGCCTGTTGCATCGGGCTGAATTGGTTCAAGACGGAGACGAAGGTCATCCGCTACTTCCCGGCGGATGCGCCGATCGTCAAGGACTATTGGTTTCTGGAAGAGAATCTGGTCGGCATCGTGCCGGTCGACGTTATCGTCCGCTTCGACCGCGACAGCCAGACGAAGATGAACTTTCTGGAACGGATGGAAATTGTCCGCTCGATCGAAAACCGCATGCGCGAGCACAGTGAAATCAGCGGAGCCATTGCGCTACCTGACTTCCGACCGGTCTCCGAATCTTTGGCAACCGATGCCGGAGCGTTGTCCATCATGCGACACAACAAGACGGCCACCGAGATGCAACGCCGCATCCGCGAAGGCGAGGTCACGGGTACCAAGTCGTTCTACTCCGTCGCTAAACAACCGAGTGATCTTAGCCATCCGGGTGACGCCAAGCTCAACCAGATTGAAGACGAACTGTGGCGCATCACCGCACAGTGTTTCATCATGACCGACACGAATTTCGCCGAACTCCTGCAGGATGTGCATAAACTGACGCAATCCGTTTTGCGGCGCCATGCGGGCACAAACCACGTCGTCACTGGCATGGTTCCTGTCTTTTTGCAGACGCAAACCGCGTTGATCGACAGCCAGGTCAGCAGCTTTGGCGTCGCATATCTGACGGTCGCCATCGTGATGATCTTCGCCGTCAGAAACTTGTTCGCCGGCTTCCTGACGATGCTTCCCAACGTCTATCCGATCGGACAAATCTTCGGATTGATCTCGTACTTTGGAATCCCAGTGGATATTGGCACGATGATGACCGCCTCGATCGCCATGGGGATCGGCGTGGACGGCACGCTGCACAAGCTGACGTGGTTCCGCAAAGGGATTACCGACGGCAAGTCCCGCGAGGATTCGATCGCGCTGGCTGTCGGCCACAGTGGCCCGGCGATTTGGGAAACCTCCGCCGTGCTCGCGCTGGGCATGTTAATGCTGTACCCGTCCGAGTTGCTGTTGGTCAGTCGCTTCGGCTGGCTGATGGCTGCAATCATCGCCGTCGCCGTCGCGGGCGACATCATCTTCCTGCCCGCTCTACTGGGAGGCACCTTGGGAACGATCCTCATCAAAGGCGTGAAGCGCCAGCAAGCCGCCGCCGAGTCTGCCCCGTTGCCGTCGGTCGTGCCGCAGCCGCATCTGGGAACGATCAACGTCCCGTCTTCGCGGAAAAGCAACTTGTAAGGCGAACGGGCTGAGCGTTCATGAGCGTCGCCGCGTTCGCTGAAACGCGGGTGGCATCGCGCTCTGGCGAGTCCGGCATTCGGGGAATGCGAAAGTTGATTGGTTGATTGACAGTTCGTCGTTTTCGCGTTGCACTCCCGCCCCAAGAAATTGTCGGAGTGTCGATTTGCGACCGGGGAGGGTATGACATGAGAATTCTGGCGGCGTGGGATCAGCCGGATCAAATGGAGCTGCTGCAGGTGTACTTGGGTCTGGGTGACCATGAAGTGACTTTTGTCACGACGGCCGATGAGGTGTTTGCCCTCGACGAATCTGAGCAATGGGATGTCGTGCTGATGTCGATCGCATTGCCAGACGTGGACCGGGGTTTCGAGGTTTTGACTTATTTTCGCCGGTCACTGCCGGACACTCCGGTGGTCGGGGTCTGTCAACCGCTCGAGGTCTATCGCATCATCCGGTTCATGACGAACGGCATGTCCGCCTACATGATCCGCGATACCAACAACGACTACCTCTTTATGCTGCTGAACGTGCTGGAGACCACGGTGGAAGCGGCGCGAGCGGCTCGCGAACAAAAAGTTTTGGAGCGTCTGCGCGAAGAAATCGATGCCGTCCGCAAGCTGCAGGAGTCGATGATCCCACCGCTCATCGACGCGCCGCTCGGCTACCAAATGTGTGCTCGCTATGAACCGTCGCAGATTCGCGTCGTCGGTGGTCAGCCCGTCACGATGGCCGGCGGCGACTATTACAACGTCTTTAATCTGGATGAAAACAACATTGTGCTGCTGGTCGGCGATGCCTCCGGCCACGGCATGAAGGCGGCCATGTCGATCATGATCATGCACACTCTCGTCCGCATGATCCGCACGCAAAGTTACAAGGACACCGCGGCGTTTGTCGCCGAGATCAACAATCAGCTTGCGCAACAGGCGGTCGTCAGTGAGGAGGGGGGCTTTATCACGATGCTGTACGCGATCCTCCGGCTGGATAAGCATGAAATCCAATGGACTTCCGCCGGGCATCCGCTACCGCTGCTGCAAAACCTCGACACAGGCGAAATCCGCCCGGCGGTCGACGGCGACCCAAGCGGTCTGCCGCTTGCCATCGTCACCGATGTCGAATACGAAACGATCACCACGTCGCTGCCCCCACGCTGCCGGATCTTGCTGTACACTGACGGACTCGCGGAAGCCTTTCCCGAAGGGGTAGACGACGCGATCCATCAATTTGGCGAAAAGGGGATCATTCGCACGCTCAAAGAATCGACCGAATTGTCCGTTTCGGATGCGATGGAGAAACTCTTTCACGACTCCAACGAGTTCACTCAAGGCTACGGCCGTCACGACGACACGTCCGTCGTCCTCATCGAACGAATGAAGGTCTGATCGGCGGCACAGAAACAAGCCCTATTGGCCTTCCAGGAATTTCGCGGCGAATGTGAACAGGAAATACATTCCCAAAATCACGGTGCCGATTAGCGCCAGAATGACGATGGGACTGCGTTCGCCAGCAACTTTATTGGGAAGCCATAGGAAGCTGGGACGTTTCTTTTGTTTCGACTCAGACTCAGTCTTGGCCTCGGCCTCGGCATAGGCTTCCTGCAAGTTGCTACGCCGATCGATCTGATCGGTTTGCTTTTGGACGGAACCTTCTTGCGCAATCCGTCGCTTCATGAGGGTTTTGAATTCCGAATAGGTCTCCAGCGGTTGGAATTCGCCTTTCTCGCCGCGCATGGCCTTCGCCGTTAAGGGAAGGAATTTCGTTTTGATCATGTGCTGGATCTGCGTCGCATACATCTTGGTGATCACCGACTGGCCTCGTGCGTTCGTGAAGGCAACATGCCAGACGACGGTATCCTTCGCCGGAGTTTTCACCGGCGTTTCGGTCGCGGTCTCGGCCGCGGTTGCAGTTGTCGCTTGTGGTTTGACCTTGGGAATCGCCGGCTGGATTGCAGCCGGCGCGGCCGTTTGAGTGACAGTGCTCGCCTCAGCGCCTTCGATGAAACTGAGGGCTGGGTTCTCGCGGTTTAGTCCCTTCAGATCTTTGATGAGCTCATCGCACGTCGCGTAGCGGTATTTTTCTTCTTTCTCGATCATCTTGCCGATGATCAGATCGAACTTGTCCGACACTTCGGGATTCAGCTTGCGCGCGCTGGCGTACTTACCGGAATCTTTTGCTTGAAGCAGTTTCACAATCGATTCGCCAACGAATGGGAGCTTACCGGTCACAAAGTAATACAGCGTGATCCCTAGCGAGTAGATGTCCGACCGGTTGTCAACAGTCTTTGCGTCGCGTGCCTGCTCGGGAGCCATGTATGACGGCGTGCCCAGAGTCGTACCGATTTGAGTCATCGAATGGTCTTCGTCATCGACGACTTTGGCCAAACCGAAGTCGGAGACTTTCGTGATCCCCCGCTTTGTGACCAGGATATTATCGGGCTTAATGTCACGGTGAATGATGTTCATTCCATGAGCGGCACGCAGCGCATCGGCACAGCGCAACGCAATGTGGATGGCGTCGCCGATCGACAGCTTTCCAAGTTTGTCCATCCAGGTTTGCATGCTCTGGCCATCCACGAACTCAATGGCGACAAAGTGCCGGTCTTGGGCACAATCGACGGCATACGCTTTGACGGCGTTGGGGTGATCGAGTTTCGCCATCGACCGTGCCTCGCGGATGAACCGCTCGACGAACCCCGGCTTTTTGGCCATTTCTTTGGAAAGCAGCTTGAGCGCGACGGGACGATCCAGGCTGATCTGCCGAGCGAGAAAGACTTCTGCCATGCCTCCCTGGCCCAGCTTCCGCTCAAGTCGAAAATCCCCCAGGGTCTCGTTCAAAGGTTCCGCAGCGCCTGTGGGATTCAGTGGCGGTTCCGCTGTTTTATCAAGACCGACAACCGTCGCCGCCATATTTTCGGAATTTTGCTCGTCAGGCACGGCGTACCCTTCTCTCAAAGGACATTGCGACGCGATTCCTGGAGAAATCAACTTCAGAACGCCGTCGTCGCGTTTCGCCAGAACGCGGGTTCGGAGCCTTTGATCGGCGTTTTTGAGAAACGCCGCGATCATCCGTCTCGCGAGTTGCTAAGTCAGTTTCGCACAGCGGGCGATCAGTTTCAATTGTTGGTGATTCCGTCTCGCGCAGGTGTTGTCTCCGTCGAAAATGTTGCCGAGCCTGGAGGTGAAGGTGTCGGCGGGCTGTCGCCAACAGCTTCCCCACCGGACTCCCAGCGGTCCAACAACATAATCTTTTGCCAGATGTTACGAGACAGACCGTTGGTCAGCGACGTGATTTCGTTGACCGCGTCGAGGGCGACCGAATCGGGAAACTCTTGTACGTAGATCGCTGCCGTTTTGCTGATCATCGATAGCAGCTCGCTGGAGTAGTCGAGATAGCGGCTTAGTTCAAACGGCGACATTGTGCCTTGCGGGGACGACGGTGTCGCCAGGCCAGGATGCAACATGCGTTCGGGGTGTTTCCTGAGCTGGTGCATGTCGACGATGTGCGCCATCGAGCGGAGTTCGTGCAACGCGATTAGCGCGTTGCGACGCTTCGACCGAAGCTCCCATGACGCCACGTACAGAATCGAAGCGCCGATTCCGACGAAGGTGGCGATCAACCCGTCGACGGTCTGTACGAAATCATCGAGTTTGAACACATCGTCGTTGAGGTGGAGTTGCCGCACGACCCAGACGACCAGGGTCAAGCAGCAGCCGATCAAGATCCATTGCAGCACGCGCAGCGGAATATCGGGACGTCCAATCGCTTGAGCACGCTCGGCGGCTTCGCGAGCCATCACGACCAGTTCGGCGGCCACCTGCCGCAGGTTCGCTTCCGGAAAATATTCCGCGATGCGGCGTTCCAGTCGCTCGACGGTTTCCACGACCTTGTCCGGCTGCAGACTTCGAAAACGTGCCGCCATATCACGCACGCCTCACGACGACGCGATTGCCGGTGACTTCGGTGACGACGATTTTTTGACCGGGGTCGATGAAGTCGCCTTGGCTTTGCACATCGAAGACTTGCTCGCCAAAACGAGCCTTGCCTGCCGGACGCAACGTGGTGAAGGCTTCGCCTTCTTGGTGCAGCAGCCACTCGAGTCCGGTGGACATCACGCTGCCGAGCATGTCGGGGCGCAGCCGAGGCGCATCCACGTCGGTCATCCCGGTCGGATCGGGAGGGGACAGGATCAAGTGCTTGAGCAGAGGCATCTCGGGCAGATATTTGCTGATAATCACTGCCACGCCAATGACGCTGACCAATGCGATGCTCAACGTGCCCAGCGACTTGGTCATCTGCGTCACCTCGGAACTGGTCGTCGGCAACACAAACGTTTGGCTTGCCAGAATCAGCGATGCAAGAATCGCCACCGCTCCGCCGATGCCAAAAATGCCGAAACCGGGAACGACAAAAATCTCCATCAGGATCAGGCCCACACCGAACAAAAACAGCACGATCTCCAGTACGTCGGCGGTTCCGCCCAGGAAGCGGCTCCAGAAGAACAGCATGAAACAGAAGGCGGACGCAATTCCGAAGAACGACGTCATCGTGTGCAGTTCGAGATAAATCAGCACGCTGCCGGCCAGCAGCAACAGCACCGTCATGCCCGGCGTATTGAGTGTCCAGACAAGCGTGTCGACCCACGTGCGCCCCTTGGCTTGTGGGATTTCACCTTCGGGAATGCCCAGCCGTTGCCGCAATTCGTCTTCGTCGGCGACCGGTGCTTCGGCGAGCTTCAATTCGTGAGCACGCTGCGCATCGACAGTGAGTAAATTCTCGCCTTGGCATTCCGGGACGATGCGACCTTTGATCCATTCGCCGTTGGAGACGGCAATCTCTTCGTCCGTTAAGTACGACACACGGCCGTTCTCGCGATGCGTGACTTGAAACACGTCGAGGTCCTTGTCCGCCATCGCCTGGCAAAGACCGGACGATCGCCCTTTCTTCTCGGCCAGCGTCTTCAGCTCCTCCCGCAGAAAGCTGAGAATTTTCTCGGGAGCTCGCTCGAACTGCTGCCCGGCTCGAATCGTGATCGGAGCGGCATCGCCAATCTTGGCGTGTTGTTGCAGGACGATCTCGTCACAGCCCAGCGCAATGATCGCAGCTCCGCTGAGCGCCATCTTGGGGATATATGCGACGGTCCGAATCTTTTTGGTATCCAGGTCAGCGATCGCGTGCGCGATCTCCAAACTCGGTTCGAGCATTCCGCCGGGCGAGTCGATCTCGAAGATGATTAGATTCACTCCGGAACTTGTCGCACGGCGAATCTCCCGATCGACAAAGCCTTGCAGAATCGGTTCGATCATCTCGTCAATTCTGATGCGGACGACTCGCGGTGTTTCACCGGACGTCGCATTCTCCCGAAGAAACTCGCGCGGGAAATTGTAAAGGTCGGCCAAATCGCTGCGTGTCTCGGCCGTTTGGGTGACGAGCACATCCAAGGCTCGGGCTCGGCTGCCAGAAAACAATCCCACGACTCCCGCTTCCTTGATGGTGATGACGTCTTGCACGACGACTTTGTTGTCGAGTAGACGGCGGTGCTCCTCGGAAGTCAGCACACGCCCCTCGGACGTCTTGCGTCCGTCGACGTCGGCCTCGATCTTCACTTTGAGCACTGTCCTTTGTGGATCCATCAGGCCGGCAACAAGCGCCGTGCTCAGCTTGGGGTTCAGCCGTTTTTCAATCAACGACAGCACAAACTGCTGCTCTTCGGCGTCGAGCGCTTTGCCGCGGCCAATGTCGCCCAGTTCGGCATCTGGGTGCATCACGATTTCTTTACAAGCCAGCGCCAAGATCACGTTGTAGCCGTCGATTCGTTTCTTGTCCTTCGGTTCCGGCACCCACGCGATCGTGCGCAATGAGGCAAATTTTGCGGACGCCAGTTCCTTCGCCAGATCCCGCACTGCACCGAATTGACTGGTTCCCGGACCGATCTCCAGCACAAGAATCGCCGGCCGCGATTCTTGCTCAGCCTGCTGTTGAATTTTTCGGGCAGCGTTGAGCACCTTGGCCTGAACAGCGTCACGGATAGGGCTGCCAACGCTGAGAAACACAGCGAGCGGCGACTTAGCGGCGACTGCTGCAGCGTCGTCTGCCTCTTCCGACCGTAATGTGACAGTCGAGACTCCTTGACCCAGCAGTCCAATCCCGACAGCCCAAGCACAGGCCCAACCGATGGTTCTTAACCAATTCACAATCACTCTCCCCAAGCTCTGCCAAACGTCGTTGGCTGTCATCCGAAGGAAATTATAGGTCCGCTCAAAAACGACCGTCAAATTGTGAACTATCTTTCCGGTCAGAGCGTAACAGGTTGACTGGTGGTCGCACTGCTGAACTGCTTTTTCGATCTTTGCGACCACGCAATCTCGAATGCCCTCATTGCCCGATGACGTCTGCAATTACGACTCAATCGGTGATTCGGCGGTTGCCGCGAAAACTTGGCAAATTGAGCTTTATCCGCCACGGCACCGCTTCGGGTCGTGACGGTTATTCGCCAACAGAACAAGGAGTTTCGCAGGACAGGATCGGTAATCGCGACATTTTTCTGCCCCCTGACAAATGTGTTGTAAGGTTACGCTCGAAACAAAATCGCTGGCGGAATGCCTTTGAGACAACCCGCGTCGTCAGGCCGCACAATCCTTGCGATTGCAAAAATCTGATTGACGCTCTTCGTCAACTGTCATTAGCATCCGGCGCGATTTTCGTCCTGTTTTCAAGAGCAATCTCCGAGATGCGTCGAGATCCGCGAGTTCTCACGTTTCTCTGATTGGAGATGTGGTCGGTCTCACTCGAACCCGTTCTCGTTCAAAGGAAGTCACCATGTTGCCACGTCAACGCCGCCGTGGATTTACCCTCATCGAATTGCTGGTGGTGATTGCCATCATTGCGGTCCTCATCGCAATTTTGCTGCCAGCGGTTCAGAAAGCTCGTGAGACGGCTCGCCGATCGCAGTGCCAGAACAACCTTAAACAGATTGGACTCGCGCTACACAACTATCACGGCACCCATAAAAGATTTCCCTCGGGAATGATTGCCACGTTGTTCACAAACATCACTCCTTCAACATCGCAACGACAAACCAATCCCCTTGAAGCCACGCAGCCAAATTCCGCCACCCTGGGTTATCACGGCACCAGTTGGATGTTGCAAATTCTTCCGGGCTTAGAATTCCAAACGGTGACAAAGCAGTGGCTGTTTACGTTGAATGTTTACGACAACGGGATGACAACAAGCACCGG
>VGZH01000034.1 GCA_016872645.1 Planctomycetota bacterium
AGATCAAACTGGCACTCGCGGTGCCTTCGTTCGTGCTCAGTGCGGGCTTGCTGTATTGGGGCTATCAGGCTCCCGTTCGGGCCTCCGAATTGAGCGGACGCGAGAAACCATCCGCCAAACCGAAGGCGTGAGTCCCGCGTGCTCAACGTGTCTTCTTCAGGCCACGTTTCACACGGGCCTTCGCCTTCGCGGCTGCGCTTGTTGGCTTCTTCTTCGGTGGTGTCTTGGGCTTGAGGGATTTCGCAGCACCCTGTTGAAAGATGCGGTCCCAACTTTCTGAAAACTTGACTGTCGTACCGGAGTGAACCGTGTAGCCCGTCATTGTGTGCTCCTTTCAAGTACTCGTAGGTCAGGCTTGCCGGCCTGCTCCGAATGGGAAAAACAACGACAACCGTAGATCGGGTCAGCCTGAAAATAACTGACGTACTTCTAGCAATCGACGGCGCGGTCTCGCAAATGATTACCGTCCACCCCGTCGACCGCGAGATCGTGTGTCGAGGTATTCACCCAGCGCGCGATCGTACGGATCGGTCGTCCGTAGCTTGAAGTAGTCGCAACCGAGCGATCCACAGCCAGCCGTCAACTCTTTGCAGAACCGGCGATAGTTTTCGAGATAGTGCTTTCGCAATCGATGTGGGTCCACCAGGACGTGATTCGAAAAGCGTTCGAGGTTGCGAAACTTCGTCGGCCGTCCGAACGGAAATTCCTCCTCTTCCGGAGCGACAATGTGCAGCAGTACGACTTCGTGTCGCGAGTGCCGCAACTCCTTCATCGCGGCCAGCACTTTGTCGGCTTCGTCAAACAGGTCGCTGATGACAAATACAAGGCTGCGACGCTTGAGGGTCGGCACGATCCCGGCCAACACTTCGCCGAGGCTTGTCTCTCCACCCGGTTCTCGCTGACCAAGCAGCGTCGCAATCCGTTCAAAGCTGTGAGCCGCCGTCGATGGCTCGGCGATGTCACGCACGATCGTGTCAAATGTCATCATCCCGACCGCGTCACGCTGCGACAGCAGCAGATAGCCCATTGCCGCTGCCACCTGCCGAGCATAGTGCCACTTGCTCAGCGTCTTTCCCGCGTAATTCATGCTGCCCGACGCATCGACCAGCAGATACGCTCGCAGGTTCGTCTCGTCCTCGAATTCTTTGATGTAGTACTTGCCGGTCTTACCAAAGGCTCGCCAGTCGATGTGCCGAATCTCGTCGCCGGGGTAGTACTGCCGATGCTCGACGAACTCGATGCTGGCTCCTTTGAATGGACTCTTGTGCTGGCCGATCAAGTAACCCTCGACAACCAGCTTGGCGACGACTTCCAGCTTGCCGAACTTCGCCAGAGCCGTCGGGTCTGACAGTGGCACATCGTCGCGAGCGTTCTTGCCGAAGGTCGTTTTCATGAGTGTTCGATCGGAGGCGGATTACACAGGAGTTGGCTTCGGTTTTCGGACCAAGCCGGGGGTGACGTCAAGGTCCAGCGGAGCGATCTGGCCTTGAGCGAGCAGTTCCCAGGCGATGGCTCCCATTGCGGCATTGTCGGTACACATCTCGCGCGGAGCGATAAAAAGTTCGGCTCGCTGTCGACAACACATTTCTTCGAGCCGCTGCCGAAACGCTCCGTTGGCCGCGACGCCGCCGCCGACCAGCAATCGAGTTCGATCGCGTTGTCGCAGTGCTTTCCGGCATTTGCTGACGAGCACGTCGAGCGCGGCCGCTTGAAAACTCGCAGCCAAATCAGCAACTCGTTGCGGAGTCAGTTCAGGAACCGGATCGCGCGAACCAGGGATGCCGGTGGCTTTGTAAAGCACGGCCGTTTTCAGCCCGCTGAAACTGAATTCGAGTCGCGGCTCTTTGAGAAACACTCGCGGAAAGTTGAACGCCTGCGGATCGCCGTGGAGCGCGGCTTGCTCAATCGCCGGGCCGCCCGGATACGGCAGGCCAAGAATCTGCGCGACCTTGTCAAACGCCTCGCCCGCTGCATCGTCGATCGTTGCGCCGAGCCACTCGAAATCGGTTGGGCCGTGGCAGTCGTACAAGTTCGTGTGCCCACCGCTGACGACCAGCCCGATCGCTGGAAAGATGTCGCGTCCCGCCTGCATCCGGCAGGCGTAAAGGTGCGCTTCGATGTGATTGACCGCCACCAGCGGCAAGCCCGTCGCAAGCGCCAGCGTCTTCGCGGCCGTCAGTCCCACGAGCAGCGAGCCAACCAATCCCGGCTGCGTGACTACCGCAATGGCCGACAGTTCGTTGAGCTTCACGTTCGCCTTTCGCAGAGCCTCGTCGATCACCGGCAGGATGCAACGGACGTGTGCTCGCGACGCGATCTCCGGCACCACACCGCCAAACCGCTCGTGCAATTCATTCTGGCTGGCGACGACGTTCGACAGCACGGTCAGATCGCGACGAATCACCGCCGCCCCGGTTTCATCGCACGAGGATTCGATCGCCAAAAGCAGGTCAGAGGAGGACAACGTCGGGTTCTTTCAAATGAAGTGGTGCTAGTTGTCTTTGAGCCACACCTAGAATTTCTCGCCTCAACGATCGCCGCACAAACCACAGATCAGAGCACCGGCAACCAGCATGTCGCCGGGAAAGAACGGCGCCTCTGCCAATAGCCAAACGCAAATTCCCAAGCCTGCAAGTCCGCCAAGGATCGCCTTGACAAACAAGCTTTTGATTCCATCGATCATGCTGCCGCTCCAAAATGTTCAAGGAGCTGCTCACACTCGCGGGGCATAAAGCACTTCGGGTTCGCTGCGGCCGGGGCGATGGAGCACGAGACCGCCGTTGGAGTCGTTGACGCGCACGATGCAATCCGGTTCGCCATTGGCGGCGTGGGTGAGGATCGCTTCGAGGGCTTGCACGGCGGCGACGGTTTGGCGGTCGGAGGCGAGGTCGTTGTATGAGAGTGCTTGGATCTCGGCCAGGCGAGCGGAGCGGCCGGACGCATCGCCGGCGAATTCGACGTAGGCCAGCTCGCGCACGAAACGTTCGATGACTTCGATGCCGTAGCCACGTTGAGCCCGCTCGCCCCACGGTTCCAGGCACTTGCCGTTGTAGTGTGTGTTGATCGTCGTCTTGAGCTCGATGGGCGTCTTGCCTTCGACGGTCAGTTCAATACCGCGCTTGCGCGAGTGGCCGTTCCAGACGCCATTATCGAAACGGAACTGCACTTCCTGTTCGACGTAACCGGGGAAGTTGTCGGGAGTGACCCACGAGGTGTGGATGTCGAAGGCCGCCTCGCGGCCGTCAGCGTATTCGTAGACCATCCGCATCTGGTTGCTGTCCCACGTCGGTCCATCCTTCGGCCCGACGATGCCGCGTTGGCCGGTGGCCGTGATCGTTTTCAGTCGACCACCAAAGCTGAAGTCGATCAGCTTGATGTAATGTACGGCGACGTAGGTACCGGGGTTGCGGCCCTTGATCCATTCGGCGAATTGCCCGCCGGAGATCGACTTCGGTTCCAGCAGCGAGCAGTAACCGTTGTTGACGTGTTGCAGCACGTTGTCGGCCACCAGCGTTCGCAATCGCTTGTGATCCGGATCGAGCAGTTTGTGATAGACGACCTTCGCCAGAAGGCTCTTCTTTTTGGCGAGTGCAACCAATTCGTCGAGTTCTTGCAGCGTCAGGACCGACGGTTTCTCGACTAGCAGATGCACTCCCGCTTCGAGGATCTGCTTCGATCCCTCGAAGTGACGGTTGTCCGGTGTCGCGACGCAAGCGAAATCGACACCGGCCGCGAGCAGCTTTGTCACGCAATCGTGTCCCGAATGGCTGACAAACGGCCCGATCGCGCTGCCCGCTTCGGCGCGATACCTCTCGGCACGGCTTCCAGTTCGCGATGCGACGGCGGCCAGCGGCACATCCACGTCCCCGAACTTCCGGTCGTAGACGCCGGCGACGTGTGCTCGCTCGAAGAACGGGCGATACGTCTCGTCAAAGATCATTCCCATGCCGAGCATGCCGGCCCGAAGCTGTTTTTTAGAGGTGGTGCTCATGGCGGCAGATTCTAGGCAGCACACCGAGCCCGATGTAGCCTCCGACAGGCTGAGTTTGTGGGTGAATCGCTTCGTTGCCTTTTCGTCCTTCTGTTCAAAAACGGAATTTGAACAGAAGGAAACAAAGAGCACGAAGGTTGGCTAGCCACAACACACGGTTTTCAGGAGACGAACGGTATGCTTCGAATCGCGATTTCTCCGGCGCTGGTCATTGGAGTGATGGTGTTTCTTGGAGTGGAACTCGAAGTTCGTGGGGAGGATCGCCCGGCTATTCTGGTGAAGCAGATCGTCGCTCATCGCGGTTCCAGTGTTGATCGGCCGGAGAATACGCTGGCAAGTACTCGCCGGGCGATTGAGGTGGGAGCCACCGCAGTGGAAGTCGATGTGCGGACCACGAAGGACGGAGTGTTGGTTCTGTCGCACGATGCGACGCTGGACCATGCGACCAACGGCAGCGGAAAGATCAACGACAAAACGTTTGCTGAGATTCAGCGACTCGACGCCGGCAGCAAGTTCGATCCGAAGTTTGCAGGCGAGCGAGTTCCGACACTCGAACAAGTGCTGACGCTTTGCAAAGGCAAGATCGATGTGCTGCTTGATCTGAAAGAGAGCGGTGAGCAATACGACCGCAAAGTCACCGAGACTGTACGCGCCATCGGTGATCCACAGCGGATCGTCGTCGGCGTCCGCAGCGTCGAGCAGGCGAAGCAGTTTCGCAAGTTGTTGCCGAAGGCTCGACAATTAGGATTGATCGAGAAGCCGGACGAAATCGAAGCCTATGCGGCAGCCGGCGTCGAAATGATTCGGTTGTGGCCGGAGTGGTTGACCGATACGTCGCTGGTCGGTCGCGTGCGGCAAGCGGGTGTGAAACTGCATCTCAATGGAATGACAGGTACGGCGGATGAAGTCATCCAACTGTTGAGGCATCGGCCCGATTCGCTGTCCAGCGATGATCCCGCTCGGCTGATCGCCACGCTGGCGGAGTTGGCCAAGCTGTGACTTATTTGATTCGCAGTTGCATCACCACCGAGATCAGTCGATGGTCAGAGCCGTCGTGCTCGCCGATGCGGTATTCCCGACCTTCGCACGATGGGTTCGCCAAAACGAGATCAATGCATGGCCTGGGAGTTTTGCTTGGCCAATGCCGGAAGCCTTTACATAACGCGGTGAAACCAAAACCGAACACCGCCGATTCGAACGCATTGGTGAGATCGCCGAACGACTCGCAATCGACGCAACTGGATGACGGTATGTTGAAGTCGTCAACGACAATCGTGGGTTTGGAGTGCCGCCATCGTCACCGTCAGATGAATTGAGAACCGCCTCGATCTCCTGGGCGACGTGGTCTCTCGCGATCCGCAGCATCGCTGCCGTCGGACCTCGTCCGCGCTTGTTCGTTATGCAGAGAACCGTCGCGCAGACCCTTGGGGGCTGGAGGATTTGTGCGAAAGGGGAGATCATCCGATCCACAAGGGGGCGGGCTAAATTCCGCTCCGCTTCAGCCACCCGAATGGAGAGAGGTTCGCCCATGTCACGACATCGATTGGTGCTTGGTCTGTTTTTGCTTGTGGTTTCTGCCGCCGGATTGGTTTTCGCGGCGGAGCCTTCCAAGGTGACGCCCGGAGAACGCTATGAGTTCGCATCAAGCGACTGGCCGTGGTGGCGCGGTCCCAATCGCAATGGAATTGCGTCGGCTGATCAGAAGCCGCCGCTCAAATGGAGCGACTCTGAGAACGTCCTCTGGCAAGTCCCGATTCCGGGACGCGGCCACAGTTCTCCCACGGTCGTCGGCAATCAAGTTTTTCTGGCGACTGCTGAGCACGACCGCGAGGTGCAATCCGTGCTCTGTTTTGATCGCTCGACCGGCAAAAAACTTTGGCAGACTGAGATTCATCAGGGTGCCTTTGAACCGGTGCTCAAAAAAGGGAACTCGAAAAGTTCCTTGGCATCGTCCACCGTGGCCTGCGATGGAAAGCGACTCTTCATCAACTTTCTGCACGACGGAGCGGTCTACACGACTGCCCTGAGTCGCGATGGCGAACGACTGTGGCAGACGAAGGTTACTGACTACGTTTTGCATCAGGGGTTCGGTTCGTCGCCGGCGGTTTATCAGTCGCTGGTGATCGTCTCGGCAGACAACAAGGGGACAGGTCTGATCGCCGCGTTGGATCGTGCGACCGGCGCGTTTGTCTGGAAGCAGGAACGGCCGAAGTTTCCGAATTACACCTCGCCGATCATTCTGAACGTCGCCGGGCGCGAGCAGCTTTTCTTCGCCGGTTGCGATCTGGTGACCAGCTTCGATCCGCTGACCGGCAAGAAGTTGTGGGAGATCGAAGGTTCGACGACCGAGTGTGTCACCTCAACCGTGACTGATGGTCAGCACATTTTTACCAGTGGCGGCTACCCGAAGAATCACCTGTCGGCGGTGAAAGCGGATGGCTCCGGAAAAATCGCGTGGGAGAACGGCTCACGCGTGTACGTCCCGTCGATGCTGGTCCGCGATGGGTATTTGTACGCGGTGCTGGATGCCGGTGTCGCCATGTGCTGGAAGTGCGACAGCGGCAAAGAGGTCTGGAAGGGGCGTCTGGGAGGAACGTTCAGCGCGTCACCGGTGTTGGTCGCCGAACATCTTTTTGCGACGAATGAAGCGGGACAGACGTTCGCCTTTAAGGCGACTCCAGAAGCGTTTGAACTTGTGTCTGAGAACTCGCTTGGCGGTGAAGTCTTCGCCACTCCGACAATTTGCGGCAGCCGCATCTACTTTCGAGTCGCGCACCAAGTCGACGGACAGCGACAGGAGAAGTTGATGTGCATCGGTCAGCCGTAGCCACGTTCGGGGGAATGTGGCTGCGATCTGGAATCTGCAATTGGCGGATCAACTTCAACGATGTCATGATCGAGTCTGGTTGCATGGCTTCGAGAGTCTTCACGACGTTGCTACGTTGAATGAACGCTTTGAATCTCGAGGCGATGCTTATTGCGAAGCTCCGTCGATGAGCAAATCTCGGTCGTCCCCGATGAAATCGACAGCTACAAGTGCTGAATACGTTCTTGCTCAATGGCGATCAGCGGCAGAAGCAGATCCTCGGTGACAACATCGGGACGCACATACGCCCAGGCGATGAACTCCACAGATTCGGCCACCGCGCGCACCGCGATACGGTGATATTCATGACCGATCAAGCTGTTCGATGCCAATTCCTCCAGCTGATCGCAGCCAGACAGCGTGGCTGCGTAGGTCGCTGGCGAGAGAAAGTAGAGTTCTCCATCGACCACGGAATTCGCTTCGCGGGCAATCATCAACGGCGCGACTCGGGAGAAGCCGGGCAGCCTCGCCGGCAAAACTCGGTCGTAGGCTCCCGCGAGGTAGCCATGATTGCATTCACTTTGGCGAAGCGTGCCAAAGACAAATAACGGAAGTTGCAACATCACCGGACTCGACGACTCAATTGGCTTCTTTCAGGGCTTCCTCATGGGAACGAAGTTCCTTCGCCAAACTCTGCAGCTGAGTTCGCAAGTCCTGAAACTTCTCAAAGGTATTGAGGAAGCGTTCACTGGCGTCAAAGATCGATCTGTGAATCTCGCGCAAACTGAACTGCACTCCACGATCCAGTTGCGTCAAATCACCCTGCAGATGGTCGCGCAAGTGTTCGAGTAATTGCTGAGAAACGGCATTGGTTTCGACCGCCAGACGACGGATCGCATGCCGATCTCGAGAACGTTCTTCGGGGGTCATGTTTTTGAGACGCACTTCGACGTTCGCCTGCTTGTGCGCGTGCTGAGTCACCAGGCGGCCGAAGGGATTGGCGGTCTCCTTCGCTTGATTGATGGCTTTCTCGGCGCGAGCGAGTCCGCGTTTGGCGCGCTCAAAGTCGGGATTGATCTCCAACGCCTTTTTGTACTGCTCGATGGCGGCCTTCGGATTGTTCATTTCCAGGTAGGTGTTGCCCAGGTTCTGCATGGCGTCGAGCATGCGTGGATCGAGTTTGAGGGCCTCTTTGTACGAGTTGATCGCCATCGCCGGTTGCTTCGTCCCACGATAAGCGATGCCGAGGTTGTAGTAAGCTTCGACGGCGTTACCGTCGCGTGAGATCGCCCGCTTCAGGATGTCGGCGGCCTTCTCAAACTCTTCCTGGCGGTTGTAAACGGCTCCCAGGTTGATGTAGGCCTTGGCGTCCTTCGGTTTGAGTTGCGTCACGCGTGTGAAGTGTTCGATGGCCTTGTCGTATTGCTTGATGACAAAATAGGCGGTGGCGATTGCGTCATGGACTTCGGCCTGATCGGGGTCCGCCTGCAAGGCTTGTTCGAATGCCTGAATCGCCTCGGCGTGTTTCCCTTGTCGAAATAATTGCCGTCCTGCCTTGTAGAGGCTTTCGAGTTCGGCAGCCATCGTCGAGCCCTCCATCAACTTCGTGTTGACTTGGTCGGTGCTGAACACACGAACGCAAAGAACAATCAAAAAGTCAGCGGTGGCAGAATATCAGCGATGGTTGAAATCGGACAACACATTCTTACGGACAGACCCGAGCTCCCTGGGCGGCTGGTAAGTCACACCGAACTTGCGACGCGACTGGCAAACTGCATCAGCAATTCGTCGGTAATGTGTGCATCCTTGGGGACATCTTTGATGGCTTGCAAGACGGCCAAGACCTGTTCTTCGGACAACTCGTAGCCGAGTTCATGCAATCGGTGGGAGACTGCACGACGACCGCTGTGACGACCGATCACCAACTTGAGTCCGCTTGCCCCAACTTTTTCCGGACGAAACGGCAAATAGGTGTCAGGGTTTTTCAGGAGCCCGTCCTGATGGATGCCCGCTTCGGTCGCGAAGATATTCTCGCCGCCGACTGGCTTGTTCCTCGGCAACGGCAAATTGGTCAACTCACTGACCAACTGACACAACGGATGCAACTTCGTCGTGTCGAGCTTGAACTCGACGCCGTACTGATCGGGATGCAGCGCGAGTGCGATGGCGACTTCTTCGAGCGAAGCGTTACCCGCCCGCTCGCCGATGCCGTTGATCGTACACTGCACGACGTTTGCTCCTTCGGCAACGCATGCCAGTGTATTCGCGACAGCGAGACCCAAATCGTTGTGGAAATGTACGGCGAGCAGCGCCTTGTCGAGGTTCGGCACGTTGTCCTGAATTGCGCGGATGAAGTCGCGAGCTTTTTCCGGCGTGAGAATCCCGACCGTGTCCGGAAAGCCGATGGTTGTCGCTCCGGCAGCAATCGCCTCGCGATAGCACTGGCAGAGATATGGCAATTCGGTACGGCTGGCGTCTTCGGGACTGAACGCGACGATCTCAAATTTCTCGCTGGCGTAGGCGACCGAGTCGGTGATGATCTTCAGAACTTCCGCTTCCGACTTTTGCAGCTTGTGCTGTCGGTGCAGCGGACTGGTTCCGCAGAACAAACTGACGCCGCGCTTGTTGGTGGGGTTGCCGTCGAGAGCTTCGTCGGCCGCATCCACGTCCCCGCGCACTGTTCGGCAGAGCGCCGTTAGCACCGGCTTTTTGACGACGCCGATCATTCGTCGAATCGCTTCGACATCCGCCGGCGACGACGCGGGGAAACCGGCATCCAACGAATGCACTCCCGCCTCTTCGAGAGCCAGCGCGATTCGCACCTTGTCGTCGGGTTCGAGCGTCGCCCCCGGCATCTGTTCGCCGTCACGCAGTGTGGTGTCGGAGAACAGCACAACGCCCGAATTTTTGTGGTGCCGGATGATCGCCTGCTTGACGACTCCGGTCACGCGTTTCTTGGCTCGACGAAAAAAACTAATTGGCATCGAAGAACTCAAAACTGTGAGGCAAGGGGGTGAGGAATGCGGCAGGAGAATGGCAGACCGCTCAAAAAACTGGAAGAGAAATCGGACTCTCAAAGCCGCTTGAGGGCATCCGATGGTGCCAAACGCGGCCGTCCATTCGCGAGTTTGTCCAGAATCTCGACAATTTTGGCGAAGCCGAAGTTCTCGGCGTGACGCATCGGCCCCCCTCGGAACGGAGCGAAGCCCGTGCCGAACACCATCGCGAGATCGAGGTCTTCCCGCTTCGAGACGATCCTCTCATCAAGACAGCGAGCGGCCTCATTGATGATCGGAAAAATCATTCGGTGTGTCATCTCTTCACGCGTCGGCGTGCCACCAGGAACAGTGTACGTACCGGACTGCCGCACTTTTTCGATGGCGCGATGAACGGCCGGGTTCAGTTGTTTCTGCGAACCTTTCCCGATGAGCAGCGACTTCGCAGTTGTCGGGTCATTGGTGGAAAGCTCCTTGAGCGCATCCCACAGCGGTGACGGCCGCATTCTTTCGCCGTAGGCTGCGTGCATGTTCGCGGCAACGTGCTGCGCGACCTCCAATCCAACCAGATCGGTCAGTTCGAGTGGCCCCATTGGCAAGCCAAACGCGACGGCGGCTCGATCGATCTCCAGCGGATCGGAGACCTCCAGCAGCAACCATCCCGCTTCGTTCATGTACGGCGCGAGCAATCGATTCACCAGGAAGCCGGGACAGTCTTTCACGATCACCGCCGTCTTGCCGAGCCGCTGGGTCAGCGCGAACGCCGTCGCCAGCGCAGTCAGACTGG
Organism: Planctomycetota bacterium; assembly: GCA_016872645.1. Classification (GTDB taxonomy): domain Bacteria; phylum Planctomycetota; class Planctomycetia; order Planctomycetales; family Planctomycetaceae; genus SXKJ01. Next base: position 10,581 of record VGZH01000034.1, read on the forward strand.
TTTGCTCGGTACGAATCACTTCGACCAAAGGCATCTGCAACGGCGGATTGAAGAAGTGCAGTCCGACAATCCGCTCCGGATGCGGTACACCTGCGGCGATTTCCGTGACGAGCAACGAGCTGGTGTTCGTCGCCAGAACCGTCGTCGGCGAGGTTGCCTCGGCAAGGTCGCGAAATACCTGCTGCTTGATGGGAAGTGATTCGACAATCGCCTCGATCACCAAATCGGTCTGCTTGAACCCGGAAAAATCCGTCGTCGGCCGCAAGCGGTCGAGTGTGTCGCTGGCTTGGAGCGGAGTCACTTTCTTTCGCTGCACATCCCCTTTCACCCATTTCCGAACGTTTGCGATTCCCTTTGCCAGAAACTCTGGCTTGATGTCCTTCAGCCGAGTCCAGATTCCCTTCTGAGCCATCAGCAGCGCGATGCCAGCGCCCATCGCCCCCGCGCCGAGAACCGCCCCGTTGCTGATCGGTTGGGTGGCGATGTCCGCCAGTTCCGCGGGTCTCTTCGCATCCTCTTGGAGGAAGAACAATCGCAAGCATTCGCGAGTGACTGGATCGTCGGCAAGTCTTCCAATCGCTGCCGATTCGGCCGCGAAACCGATCGACGGTGGCTGCCCAAACCCGGACCGCAACACTTCGATGGCCGCGAGCGGAGCCGGATAGTTGCCCTTGGTCTCGTGCCTCACTTTGCCTTCGGCTTTGCCGAACGCGTAATTGCGCAGCGGCGGAATCGACTCCGTCAGCCGAGCGATCAGCGAACGTTTCGGCCGCTTGAAGAGCGCGCTGGCGGTTCCCACTTTGATCACGTTTCGCAACAAGTCCGCGCCGACAAGTGGCAACGCTTCAACTGGCACCATGTCATGCACGAGTCCCTTCGACCGAGCCTGCCAACCGCTAAGAAGTCGCCCGGTCAGGATCATCGGCAGTGAATCGACCAAGCCGACCAACTTCGGCAACCGAACGGTCCCGCCCCAGCCGGGAATTAAACCGAGCTTCACCTCCGGCAGTCCGAGCAGCGTCTTCGCATGATCATCCGCGACGCGATACCGACACGACATCGCGAATTCGAGACCACCGCCGAGACACGCTCCCGAAATCAACGCCACGGTCGGAACGTGCAACGTTTCAAGCAACTCAAACACACGCTGGCCGAGCTTGGATAACTCGGCCGCTTCGGCTCCGCCGGACATCGACTTCATCTCGGTCACGTCGGCTCCGACGATGAAACTCCCCGGCTTGCCGCTGAGAAACATCACGCCATGCACTGCCGCGTCCCGCCGAATCTCGGCAATCAGCCGTTCGAGTTCTTCGAGCATCCCCTTCGACAACGCGTTGGCAGACTTATCGCGCCGATCGATGCGGACCTTCAAAATCCCTCCATCCAACAGCTCTGCGTGCCACATCACGGCCTCGGCCAAAAAAGACTGTGACGTCGAATTCATGAGAGTGGACTCTGTAGCGATCATGTCGATTCCTTTCACAGTCCCGCGTCAAACAACGGCTCGTACAACGAAATGACTCCGGACAGATGCAGGCTGCCAACCAGCAGGACGAATAATCCGACCACCAACGACATCGCTCCCAGAAGTCCAACCAGTAACGCCCCTCCCGTTCGCCAACGCAGGTCGGCGATGCGGCGCAGACGTCTCCGCATCAAAACTCAAAACAGCGCTGGCCAAGCTGATCGCACCAGCGAATCCGGGAATGATGAGCCAACGCCGGACGATTGCCGATCGTTCACTTTTCGTCGTAACCCCAGAACTGCAAGATCGTCCGGGGACAACGGGACCGCCCGGCGACATCCGCAATGGCTCTGACGCCGTTCCTTCGCGAACAACGAAAACGAGCGGAATCAGCACACAAATCAACGTCGGTCGGACGAACTCCGCTGACATCTTTCCCTTCCTTGGTGGATTCGCCGCGGAGATCGAGGGATTCATGTCACCTCCACAACGACGGCCCCACCTTGTCCACCGCCGATGCAGAGCGTTGCCAGTCCGCACGAACGTTCACGGCGACGAAGTTCATGCAGCAGCGTGAGGATCAATCGAGTGCCGGTCGCCCCGACGGGGTGTCCCAACCCGATCGCTCCGCCGTTCACGTTGAGCCGGTCAAGGTCGATCGAGCCGAGCGGTGCGAGGTCACACCCAGCAGCCGCACACGGCCCGGCTGGTGACTCGAACCCACGCAGACAGGCGATGGCCTGAGCGGCGAACGCTTCGTTGAGTTCGATTAACTCCATGTCGGATAGTCTCAATCCCGTTTGCTGCAAGACTCGCGACGTGGCGAACACCGGGCCGAGTCCCATGCGAGCCGGATCGCAACCGGCGTAGGCGTAATCGCGGATGCGACCGAGCGGTGTCAGTCCCCACTCGCGAGCCGTGTCGGCTTCGACGATCAACAGCGCGGCGGCGCCGTCGGTGATTTGGCACGAGTTACCAATCGTCACGCTGCCCCAACGACGATCAAAGTACGGCTTGAGCTTTGCCAGCGACTCAAGCGATTGATCGGCTCGGAAGCCGACGTCTTGCGAGATCGGTTTGACTCCGCCGTCGCGATCATCGACGTAAACCGTCATCACTTCGGAGGTCAGCCGATTTTCCTGCCAGGCCGCGGCGGCGCGCTGATGACTGCGCAGTGCGAAACTGTCTTGTTCGTCTCGAGAAATCTTGAACTCGCGGGCCAGTTTTTCAGCCGTGTCCCCCATCATCAGGCCGGTGACAGGATCGGTCAGTCCTAGCTTGATCCCGATTTGCGGTTGCAGATCGCTCAGCCGAAACGAGGCGAAGGTCTTGAATTTTTGCCAAGTCGATCGAGCGGAACTCAACCGCAGCAACTTGTCGGCGAATTTCTTCGGGTAGAACAGCGGGATGTGGCTCATCGAATCGACGCCGACGGCGACGACACATTTCGCTCGGCCGGAAAGCACGCGGTCGCACGCCTGCGTCACGCACTCGAAACCGCTGGCGCAATTCCGGCTGACGGTGTGAGCGATCTTGTCGCGCGGAATACCGGCTCGCAGTGCGATGACTCGCGCGACATTCGCGGCATCGACGGGGCTGGCGACGTTTCCGCAAATCAGTTCATCGACCCGAGCAGGGTCGAGATTGGTTCGGTCCAGCAACTCGCGCACGGCCAACCGGCCCAGCTCTTGTGCCGGAAGCTGGTTGAACGCGGCTCCGGCTTTCACGAACGGGGTCCGCACACCGCCGATAATCATCGCTTCTGCCATGATGCCCTCACTGGCAAAGTAGGTCAGCCTTTCCAAGCTGACCGAAGCTCCTGAATTAACGGAAGGGTAGCCGCTGCTGGAATCAAACGAAATTCGGGTTTGCCTGAAAAGGCGAACCTACACAGGCAAGCCGCGAGCGATGCGGATCTCGCGCACCTTTGCGACGACCTCATTGACAAGTTGGCTGTTGCGCTCAATCGCCTGAAGTTCGAGGACGTTCGCGAAGAAGTTACAGCAAACGGTTATGAACGCGATGAGCAAGTGACACGTGCCGGCGGAGAGTCCGCCAAGACCTCCAAACTTCATACCGGATCCTGGATCGGCAGCAGCTCCAAAGCCGACGGTCACCAACAGCAGCACGAAGCAGCCGGACATGGCCGGCAGCACGCGGTACTTCAGACTCTGACTCTCTCGCCGCCAGCGATCCTCCAATTGATAGGCCTTGCTGACGTCCTCCATCCAGCGCCCGGTCCCCATGAAATAGGTCAGGACGAGCGCATGCACCAGTGTGGCCGCGATTAATCCACCTATCGCTAGTCCCAAGTGCCATCGCTTGAGGTTCATCGACTCGATCAATTTCGGGTCGTCGATGCTCAGGCCAATAACGAAAACCGTCAGCAGCAACAGAGTGCTGAGCGACGCCAGAGTTAAAAAGATGCGGGTCACGGTCGTTTCCGAATTGAGCTGTCGGTGAGGCTGGTGTCCCTCCGAATCGTGGGACTTGCTGATGCTGATGAAGTTTAGTGGCACATTGCTGGCGACTCGATGATGAGAGGTTCAACGAAAAAGCCCGATGAGCGCGGCTCATCGGGCTTGCAAGTTTCGTGAGCAGCGTTTGCTGCATTAGAAGCCGTACGACTGGTTTTCCGTATCAAAGTCCAGGTCGCTGAAGCCCACGTTCGTCTTGATATTTGCGTACGTGTATTCTTCGATGACCGGCGGCTGGGCACCTTGGGCGGGGAAGCCGAACTGCTCGACACGCACCGGCAGGCCGGAATCCTTGGCGACGTACAGCCGCGTCAAATGGAACGGAGCGTGCGCGACTTGTTTGGGATAAGTCGTTTCAACCACTTTGCAATCGGTCTTGTCGACCTTTGCATTGGGGAAGAATTTCACGACGCAATCGTCATGTTTTTCGCCAGCCTCCCACTGCTGAACCAGCGTCGCAACCAATTTCGACATGCCGAACATCGTGATCGGATAACGGTTGTCATCCATCGCGTCTTTGCTGTCCGGTTTCAGCTTGATGGTTCCGACGATGGAGGTGATCCCCTCACCATGAGCCAACAGCTTGTCCTTGTTTTTGCCGGCGACGTAAATCACTTCGCGGCCGGCATGCGGATTGATGTACTTAAGGTAGACGCTGAAGGGTTGCTCGCGAAACTTCACGAACATCTCGGTCTGCAGCAACTTCTTGCCGACGACTTCTTTCTTGGTGAAGGTCGCCTCGTAGTCGTTGACCTTTTTCAAAGTCTCCTGGACATCTTTGGCGAACTTGATGGCGGCTCCGAGTTTCTGGGAATCGCCGCTGGTGGCATTGTTGCTTTTCGCCGTCTTGGGGACCTCGCCCGCGATTACCCAACTTGGTAACAGCAAGCTCGAAGAAACTGCGGCGGAGCGCTTCAGAAAATAACGACGACCTTGATTCGTAGATTTCAGACTCATAGAGCTTCAACTCCATTAGCAAATCAGCGCTCGAATTGCCTTCATCCTGGAGGGCATTTCGGCGAGGGGCGGATACTAGTGAGCAACGTCGCGGGCACAAGTCTCCGACTGGCAGCCACGATGCGGCTCGGCGACGGTGCCGAATCCCGTTTCATCGCAATTGGTATCGGGACGGGCAGAGAATCCACTTCACCGGGCCAGCTTCAAGAAACCGAAATGACCCGCGCCCGCCGACCCACGAGCGTTGTCCACGCTGCGACCCGAAAGGTCTCTCGGAGGCGCGTACTCGCGAAGGACTGATCCCGACAGGCCAAATCGGCGAAAACTGCCGTTGAGGTGTTTTTGCAAGTCGGCCTACATTCCGGTCTCGCGTCGGCCTCACAAGAGGTGAGGTTTCAAACACATTGGTCCGGGAACAGGGAGATTTGCAAGGATGCACTCTCGAACTGGCAGTTCAATGTCTACGTTAATGTTCATGGTCCCGCTACTCGGTGTTCCGTTGATGGCGATGTTTGGAGTTCCGCAATTCGTCCCGGTGATTGCATCGTCCGTCAACGACGAAGTAACTCGGCCTGCGGGAATTCGCTCCAAGCAGATCGTCGGTGAGTCTGCATCGGCGACCACGATGGTGGCCGAATCCTCAATGCAAAGTGCCGGTTCGCGCGATGACCAACCGCTGCAAGATATCTTTCGTCCGGCGGAGCGTTCTCGTCGCGGAGGCCGCCAAAGCATGGACGCCGAGTCGCGTGGACTCGAGACAAAGTTCGTCGAGACTTCGCTCAAGGCCGAAACTTGGTTGACGCAGAATGTGTTGGAAGAGCCTGCTTCCACAGCGAATCAACGATTAGTCGACCTGTTTGGGACTTACCCCGCCACCGCCAATCCGATCGAGCCGCAAAACCGAGCGCGTTCAACAACCGCTCGGACACTCGACGAGCCGAAACCGCTGCGGTCGACGGCCAACGTTTTTGAAGCCAACACGGATCGATCTAATAAGGGCCTGACGTGGCGTGAGGCGGTGCGCCGCTTAAATGAACTCGGCATTCACGAGTTCCGTTTGGAACCGGGTAGTCAGCCGGGTGATTTCTATTTCGCGTGCGAGTTCGCTCCGCACCGCGACGCTCGAGTCACGCGCCGTTTTGAGGCCGAAGCCACTGAACCGTTGCTCGCGGTCCAGGTGGTGCTACGGCAAATTGACGAGTGGCTGACACGACGCTGACCGAGGACAACATGTTTCTCATGCGATCGAGTCCGATTCGCGATCTGTCCGTGACGCCCGGTCTCGCTGGGGTCACTGCACGCTCCTCATCGGCGGCTGGTTTCCGTTGGAAGTTTTTGGCAACGGCAGGCAATCGCCGTTCGACGGTGAATCTTGCCGCCGATGTGTATCGACGTACTCCGAAGATGGCCCGTTTAGAGGCCGTGTTGTTTGTCGCCGACGAACCATTACCGATCAAACGGCTGGTGCAACTCGCGACCTTGGCAGATTCGGAAGAGGCTCAACAATTGATCGACCGGCTGAATCTTGCTTACGACACCCGGGGCTCGACGTTCCGGGTCGAACGAGTTGCGACCGGATTGCGATTGTTGACTCGGCGCGAGGTTGTCTTCTGGCTCGACAAATTGCACCAGCGAAAAGCGGCGCTCAAGTTGACCCCGCCGATGCTCGAAACGCTGGCGATCGTCGCTTACCGACAACCGCTGACTCGCGCAGACCTCGAGGCGGTCCGCGGTGTCCAGTCGTCCGAGATGCTCAAGCAGTTGATCGAGCGGGAACTGGTCCGGATTGCTGGAGAAGACGATTCGCTCGGACGTCCGTTCCTGTACGAGACCACTCGAAAATTCCTGGAACTTTACGGCCTGCAATCGCTCGATGATTTGCCAATGGCAGAACGGCTGCGCCGTCAACGCACAGCGGTGGTGGAAGAAATCACGAGCGCGGCGTAATCTTGTTGCAGGTCGCGAGAAAAACAAAAAACCCGGTCTGCCATTGCAGCCGGGCTTTTGTGAGCGCTGAATGCCGAAGCAGTCGACTACACCATGTCCTTCAACGCCTTGAGCGGGCGAACGCGGACAGCAACGCTGGCGGGCTTCGCCGGCAAGTCTCGCAACTGGCCGAGCACCATGACGCCCTTGCGAGCCGGTTGTGCTGGCTTGTTCTTGCGAACGATTTTGCAGAGACCCGGAATAGCGAACACACCTGATCCCTTCTTGCCCAACGCTTTACCAACCTCTGCAGCCAGTGCGTCGAACACAGTCGCCACTTGCTTCTTGCTGAGTCCAGTCGCGTTGGCGACGTTCGTAAAAATTTCAGATTTGGATGGAGCTTTGGCAGCCGCTTTGGCCATGATCAGGAACCCTCCTAGCGTGGTGATGATGGACGTGACACGTCGACATGACGTACGAACGCACGGATGAAAATAATTTGCCGACCAAATTGCAACCGGCTTTTTGCGCAAAAACCCACAATTTCCGCAAAAACTAATTGTTCTTTTGTGCCGGTTCCGAACTCTCGCGAGCCGCAAATCCGGTTGCTTCCACCGCCGTCAGTCGTTGAAACGTCAAAATCTGACCCGATGAAACATCCGTGATCGTAATTTCGACCTGAGCCACTCCGAACGGAATTTCATCGCACAACCACAAGTCGACTCGATAGCGCAGAGCATTCTCCGCGTGCTGCGGTCGGAACAAAACTTGCGCGGCGGCCCGCTGACAGCGAAACGCTTTGTTTGGGCGTAATGGCGTCTTGAGATACCGAATATGACCGGGACGATATTCCACCGACTGCGGCAACGCAGTGACGAGTTGTTGAGCGGCGGACAAGGACGGTGGCTGTCTCCCTTCCGAATCAACGGCAAAGTCACGAAGGCTGACGGCTTCCTTCGACTTCGTGTTGTCATTGAATCTTTCAAACCGCAAAAACTCAGACGACTTTCTGCCTTCGTTGAATGTCGCGGTGTCAATCATGACGCGATCACCTGCAGATGCGTCGGCTCGCTTCGTCCCAAGATGGCTCCAATGGAACAAGACCGTCCGCACAGGGGCCGCCTTGTTTGCAGGCGAATCGGTGAGGAGTGTCAGTGAATATTCGCCGGTCTCGCGAGTTGCTTCGGCGGCACCAAGAATCCTTGAGCCGGTTGCGGCGAATCGCACAAAGGATTGGCCTTCGACTTTCGGATCGCCAAGCTTCGGGAACCAGGTCCACAGCGGATGACCGAACTCGAAGGGGGGCGGTGGTTCGGAGTAATCGACCCATTTCCAACGTTCCATCAGCGATAGCAGCCACGTCGATTGCCACGGGTTGCTGCCGGGAAGGTTCGCCGAGACAACGGATGCCGCCAGCAAAAGCGGCGCACCAATCTGAAAACAACGACACGAGCCCCAGGCATCAAACACGGGGATCATTGCGATCAGCCACAGCGGTACGAGCCACAGCATCCAACGGAGCGCGACGCTGTTGCCGCCGTAGTTGTAGTTCTGCGTGCGAGTCATGTAGAAGCCGAAGACCACTGCCGTCAGTCCCGCTCCGACCAACAGCATCGTGCGCTGACGGCACTCGGGCCAACGCCGCCAGCGGAACCAGCCAACGAGCGTCAGCAGCCACACCGGGGTCAGCGACAGCAGGCCGTGATGTCCGATCGTGCAATGCAAAAAATACATCAGCGGCGAATCGAGATTGCGATCCAAGCCCTGCGGATTCGTCCAATAACTGGGGATCCCCTCAAACACGTAGCGGTACTTTTCGCTGCCGTAGCTGGAATAGAACGGCGACAACGATCCGGTGACGAGACAGTTCAAGGCGACGAAGGCAACCACCGGGATCAATGCCGCTGGCACGAACAGGGTGAGAGTTCGTTTGGCGTTGGCTTTCAGCAGCAACGCTCCAAACACCACAACCAGCAGCGCGGCGGGAATCTCAAACGTAAACGTCGCCGCCGAAAAGAAACCGGATAGCAAGAAAAAACGCTTGCGATGATCGCCGTCACTGAAGACTCGCAGCAGCGGATACACCGCCAGCACGGCACAGATCGCGGCGGGAGTGTGATTGTTGAGGGACGACGTAAACGGACCGAGCAGCGTCCCCCAACTCGCAACGGCCAGCACGAACAGCTTGCCGAAGTCGCGGCGAGCATAACGCTCGACGAGCATCGCCGTAACGATCAGTGAGAGGACTCGCGGCAGCCAGTTCACCAGCAGCAGGATGATTCGTGAAACCTCCGCAGTCTGGTCGGTCAAATTCCAGTGAGTGATCTGTTTGACGCACCAATAGACAGCGGCGACGAGCGTGCTCTGCAGCGGCGGTTTCGTTGAATAAAAGTGCCCTTCGTGTCGCACTTTGTCGATCGTCCCCCAACCGGGAGCGGCGTCGATTTCGTCGATTTGGTAAGTCCCTCGCTCGACCAGCGACCAGACCGTTGACCAACGAGACCGATCATTTGCCGATTGCAACGGCGGAGCTTGCAGGATCTGCGTGAACGACATCGCCGATGACGTGGCGATGATCAACAGCATTGCGAATCGCCGCGCCGCGCGAGCATCGGCAACGGGATCATTCGGGGCAGTCGGGCTGTGCTCGGTCATAGCAGTTCACGCAGATAGAAATGGTGCGGTCCCAATTTGCCGCCGTAGTTGCCAGCCGTAATCAGCGTCAGTCCGGAACAGCGTGACGCGGCGTGCAGTCCGGCACGCATCGCAGCCCCAACGGCGTCGGCGGAGATTCCGTCGACAACTAATTCGTAGGCGGCACCAGAGCCGGGTGGCAGTTCGCTGTGCGTGACGGCAGTCAGCGTCGGGCAGTAGGCGTCGTTGGTGCTGGCCTTCAATTTCTTGTACCGCGAACCGACTTTGCTGCCGGCTCGAACGATGCCGCCGGGGAACGGCAACGCGACATCGGCAACGCCGCGCATCGCCGTAACCGCGGCTTCGGCAGCGTGCAACGCCTGTGATTGGTCGACGGCGCAGATCAGCAAGTTGCCGCCGGCGACTCCTTTGATCGTGCCGAATCGGTCTTCGCAAACGAACTCACCGTCCATCACGGGAACACGCCAGAATCGTCTCTCGCCAAGTTTCTTCGAGGCTTGAAAGCCGTCGCCAAAGAAACGCAGTTGCCCACCAACGGAGATTTGCTTGTCGCGCGGTGTTCCGGGAAGACCGTCATAGCAGGCCGTTGTCGGACAGGTCAGCACACATTGGCCGACTCGGTCGGAGGTCGCCTTCTGCAGCGCATCACGACTGAACGCGAACAGCAACACGCTGACTCCCGGGCGGCCGTCGGGTGTGTCGTCGGCGGGGATTGCTCGTTCGAGTGCCGCTTCGCAGTCACACGCGATCACGCTGGTTGCAAATCCGCAAAGTTCAGCAGCCGCCGTCCGCGCCCAAGTGTCAGTCGCTGCGGTGATGATCAAGCGAGTGGCGGTGATGGGAAACGCTTCGGCAAACGTATCGGCGACCGGAGTGCCATGGAGATTCAAAACAGCGGGCTTTTCAGCGGTATCAGTCGCGGAAGTCAAGTTGGTGAACCTTTCGAGAAGGTGATTGGCTGCGAGAGTTTAGCCGGAAGGCGGTGAGGGACAAACAGGACCGGCCATGGGAAGCAAGACCTTGGGGCAAGGGGACCGGGAGATAAGAGGGGAGCAGCGGTCCGGCGAACTGGCCCTGTCCATGTTTCTTGGAGTTCTCATATCAAGTTGTCACATCACCTCCGAACGGCAACGTGAACAGAAACGTCGCTCCGCGATCGGGGTTTTGTTCGGCCCACAACTTGCCGCGATGAGCTTCGATGATCGAGCGGCTGATCGTCAGGCCCAGACCGAGGCCGTCTGACTTGGTTGTGAAGAACGGATTGAAAATCTCGTTCGTATTGACCCCTTTGAATCCATGGCCACAGTCTCGGACGGAGACAGTGAGCATGCTGTCCACCAATTGCGTGCGGATGTTGACGCGCCGGTCTCCGACGGCATTTTCGGCCATCGCCCGATAGGCGTTGCGGAGCAAGTTGACCAGGGTTTGCTCGATCTGAATGCAGTCGGCGAGCACCATCAAGTGCGGCGGTTGGATTTCGCACGTCAAGTCAATGTGCTGCGACTTTGTTTCGGCCGCCATGAGTTCGATCGCTTCGTGGATCATGTCGGCGACATCGACGGTCGAGTGATGCGGCGTCGACTTGCGGCTGAAGTCGCGCATGCGGCGGATGATTTCCCCCGCGCGAGTCGCCTGCTGTCCGATCTTGTGGGTCCATTCCAGTACCTTGTCCACTTGATCGAGCCTTCCGTCGGTAAGCGTCTTCTCGCAGGCCTTTGCGAAGTTGGCGATAGCGAACAGCGGTTGATTAATCTCGTGTGAGATTCCCGCCATCAGTTCCCCCATCAAGCTGATCCGCCCGACGTGCGCGAGCTGTGCTTCCGCCTCGCGTGCCTTGTCCTCGGCCCGTCTGCGCTCGGTGATATCGCGGACATGAAACAACAATGCGGGTTGAGAGGCGTACTCGGTCTGACTGACGTGCAGGCTGATGGGAACCGGTCTTCGTCCGACATGCCAACTGAAGCCTTCCAGCTGCCGCAGTTCGCCGGAGGCCAGCTTGGGAAAATCTCGGCGCAGGTCGTCGCGACTGGCGGGTGGCACCAATTCGATGACGTGCATGCCGATGAGCTGTTCGCGTGTGATGCCGTGCAGTTCACAAGCGGCGGGATTCACGTCCAGGACGATGCCAGTCGGAGATTCGACGAAGATCGCATCCGGCGAATGTTCGAACAACGTGCGGAAGCGTTGTTCGCTGTCGCGCAGCGCTTGCTCTGCCTGCGTGCGGTGAATGGCGATGCCAGCCAGATACGCGGCTGTGTCCAGCAGTTGCAGGTCATCCATTCCTGGCGACCGAGGCCACTGAAAAAAGATCGACAGCACTCCCAGCACGTCGCGGCTGAAACCTCGAATGGGTTGCGACCAGCAGGTACGGAGTTGAAACCGGTCAACCAGCGTGCGAAGTCCGCGCCACGAGGGATCGGTACCGGTGTCTTCCACGATGCGGCGTCGGCCACTGGCGACCGCATCGGCGAACGAGGGGGATCCCAAGACGACAGGCACCTGTGTCAACTGCTGATGAATTTCTTCCGGCATCGGTGAGGTGGCTTCGACTGTCAGCCACATTGAGTCCGCTTGCAGCAGCAGGATGGAACACAGTGCCCCGGGAAGTTGCATCTCCAGCACTTTGATGAGTGTTCGCAACACACTTGGAAGATCGCGCCCGGAGGCAATTTCTTCGAGGACTTGTTGCTCGCCTTCACGCAACGCGTCAGCCTTGCGTCGCGCGGTCACGTCTTGTGCAGCAGCCAGCAAGCGAATGATTTGTCCGTTGGCATCGCGCAACGGAACCATTTGCCCTTCCAGCCAACCGTGAGAACTCGGCTCGCCATAAACCTGCGCCTGCCAAGACCGAGCCGCACCTTCACGCACCGCCTCGACCGTTCTGTTGAACACGGATCGCGACTGCGGAGTGAGCCAGTTGCTGACCGAGTGTCCCAAAAACTGATCAGCGGCAGTTGCTTCAAAGATCTCTCGTCCAGTCGGGTTGATGTCCAGCAGCTTGCCGTCGGGAGAAAGGATCAACAGGCACTGTGGCGCGTTCTCGAAGATCGCCCGGAACCAGCTCTCGCGTTCACGGAGCAGATTCTGTTGCCGTTTGCGTTCGGAGATGTCGATGGCCGTGCCGGTAGCACCGATTAATCGTCCGGTGTCGTCCCGCATGGCGATCGCATTGAAGCTCAAATCGATCCGCCCGCCGTCCTTTCGCAAATGGGTGGTTTCGTAATCAAACAACCGCTGACCTGCGAACACGGAAGCGAAGACTTTCCTTTCCGACTCCAGTCGCTCGGGCGGTAAAAACAGGGAGAAGTTTTGGCCGAGCAATTCTTCCGGCTCGTAGCCGTAGAACTCGCGGACCGCTTGATTCACGAAGGTGAACCGTCCCTGCAAATCGACTGACCAGATCAACTCGTTGGAGGTCTCGACAAGGTCTCGATATTTCTGCTCGCTCTGCTTGAGTTCTTGCATGGCAAGCGCTCGGGCGGTGACATCCTGGCTGGTGCCGTACAGACGAATTGGCCAGCCAAATTCGTCGCGCGACAACTTGGCCTGCGATCGCAGGTGTCGCACCGTGCCGTTCTTGTCGAGCGTTCGAAACTCGTGAACAAAATGCTCGCCTCGTTTCAGCGTGGCTCCCAATCGCAGCCGCATTTCCGCGCGGTCGTCGGGATGTACCCCTTCCAGAAATGCTTCCAACGTGCCGCCGAATTCGCCCGAAGTAATCCCCATCACCTCGTACAGCGAATCGGACCACGCGATCCGACCGTTTTTGATGTCCCATTCCCACCATCCCAACCGAGCCACGTGCTGCGTCTCTTCCAGCCGTGCCTCGACGTTGTCGAGTCGCTCGGCCAACGCTTGCATTTCGCGGCGATCTTCCAAGATCAAGAAATGCTGTGCTTGGGCGTCGCCTGTGGATACCGCCTCGGCCAGCTTGGCCGCGCGCAGCGTGATTGGCGTTTTGGTTTCATCCGTGCGATGCAGCCAGACGCCCGCCCGTTCTCCTGGACATTCGCCACGCCTCCATTGCTCGATCCAATCGGAAAGACGCTCGGCCGATTCTGGCTCCAGCACGTCCCACCAGCGCTGTCCTACGATCTGTTCGGTGATTCGTCCGCACAACTCCACGGCTTTGCGATTCGCGGTCAGCACCTCACCTTCCGGCCAACGGACGGCCAGCCAACCGGCCGACGAGTGCAGCAACAACGCATCGACATCAAACGTCATGAACTTTGATCCGCAGACTGCTATGCCAGAATATCACGCACGACTTGGCCGGCGACGTCGGTCAATCGTTCGTTGCGACCGTTGTGGAAATGGGTCAATTGTTCGTGGTCAAAACCGAGCAGATGCAGAATCGTCGCGTGCAAATCATGCACATGGACCTTGTTCTCGGCGGCACGCAGTCCGACGGCATCGGTTGTTCCGTAGGCCAGGCCGGCACGCACGCCCGCTCCCGCCAGCCAGACCGTGTAGCCCCACGGGTTGTGATCGCGCCCTTTGCCTTGCTCGCTCATCGGCATTCGTCCGAACTCGCCACCCCAGATGACCAGTGTGTCGTCGAGCAATCCGCGCTGTTTGAGATCCCGCAACAGTCCTGCGACAGGCTTGTCCGTGCGGCGGCACATCGTCGTGTGATTGTCGAGAACATTCGTGTGAGCGTCCCAGCCGTTCGTATCGCCCGAATAAACCTGCACGAACCGCACACCCCGCTCGATCATCCGCCGAGCGAGCAGGCAACGCGTCCCGTAATCGTCGGTGTCCGGCTCGCCGATGCCGTACTGTTTCAAAGTCGTCGCCGATTCGTTTCGCAAATCGACAACCCCCGGAGCCTCCAACTGCATCCGAAACGCCAACTCGTAGGCATTCATTCGTGCCGTGAGCTGATCGTCGAAATCTCGTTCGACGAGATGCCGCTCGTTCGCTCGCTGCACGAACGACAGCAATCGCCGCTGCCGCTCTTCGGTTACACCGTCGGGAGGCTGCAAGTATAAGATCGGACTCTTGCCTGGCCGCATCGTCGTCCCTTGAAACGTCGCGGGAAGATAACCGCTCCCCCAAGCGGGAGGCCCACCCTTCACTCCGCCACCTGGATCGGGCAGCACGACGAACGCCGGCAAGTTTTGATTCTCCGTGCCGAGTCCGTACGCGACCCACGCCCCGACGCTCGGCCGACCGGTCAGGATGCTGCCGGTATTCATCTGATAAACCGACTGCGGATGATTGACGCTGTCGCCATGACACGACCGCAACACACACAACTCGTCCGCGCACTCGGCGATGTGGGGCAGGAATTCGGAGACTTCCAGTCCCGACTCGCCGCGCGGCCGAAACGGTTTGATCGCCGGCAACAACGGATTCGCTGCGACCTTTCGTCGAGTCATCACTGCGCCGAAACTCTCCGGCAACGGCTGCCCTGCGAGTTTCGTCAACTCCGGCTTCGGATCGAACAAATCGACGTGACTCGGCCCGCCGTGCATGAACAGCCAAATGACTCGCTTCGCCCGCGGTTCAAAATGCGTGAGCTTCGGAGCCAGCGGACTCGCGGTCTTCGCCGACGAATCACCAGTCAGCATTGTCGCCAGCGCGATTCCACCCAAGCCGCCGCCAGCACGCGAAAAAAATTCGCGCCGGGTCGAGATGCCTGCATTCCAATTGGGCGATGCACCAGTCATGTTCCGCGAAGACCCTCAGCAAGACTCCCTCAAGAATCGGAGATCACTTGGCAAGTCGTTCTTTGAAACGCAGAGGTCGCCGATGAGCCTCCGCGACCTCGGTGAAACCTCTTGTTCCCCTCTGCGTTTCAAAAACTACGGCCATGCGACACATCCACAGTCTAACCGCCCCACGGACTTTGTGGACGCCTCGACACACGCAGGCTAGAAACCACTGCCCCTCGGCGAAGCCATTTCACCTCGGAAGGACATCTCATGCAACTCGGATTCGTCAGTGCCATCTTGCCGGAATTGTCGCTCGATGAAGTTTGTCAGGTCGCGAAAAGCATTGGCTACGACTGCGTCGAACTCTGCTGCTGGCCGGTCAGTAAGGCCGAGCGGCGGTACTCCGGCGTCACGCACGTCGATGTCACTCACTTCGGCACCGCCGAGGCCGAGCGAGTTCACGAGACCGTCGCCAAGCACGGCGTGACAATCAGCGGACTCGGCTACTACCCGAACCCGCTCAGCCCAAATCATGACGAAGCCCACACGGCCGTCGAGCATATCCAGAAGGTCATCCACGCAGCAGCATTGCTCGGCGTCCGGCAGATGAACACGTTCATCGGCCGGGATTGGACCAAGTCGGTCACCGATAACTGGCCTCGCCTGTTGCAGACCTGGAGTCCAATCGTCCGCTTCGCCGAGCAGCACGAAGTCCGCATCGGCATCGAAAACTGCCCGATGCTCTTCACGAAGGACGAATGGCCCGGCGGTAAGAACCTCGCCACCAGTCCGGCCATCTGGCGGAAGCTGTTTGCCGATCTCGGCAGCCCGAACCTCGGCCTGAACTACGACCCGTCGCATATGATCTGGCAGCACATGGACTACGTCGCACCGCTGCGCGAGTTCAAAGACCGGCTGTTCCACATCCACGCGAAAGACGTTCGCATTGACCACCACAAGCTGAACGAAGTCGGCATCCTCGCGCACCCGAATGAGTACCACACCCCCAAGCTCCCCGGCCTCGGCGACGTCAATTGGGGGCAGTTCTTTTCAATCCTCACTGACACCGGCTATCGCGGGCCCGTCTGCGTCGAAGTCGAAGACCGAGCCTACGAAGAGTCGCTAGATTCGCGGAAGGCGTCGTTGCGTCAAAGCGCGACGTACTTGCGAAACTACATCCCGCGACACGGAGCCTGATCATGATTCAGCCACTTATGACTATTGCAGATTTTCAGCTCCTGTCAGAAGCCGAAGTCTGCAAAATCATGTTGCAAGACGAGGGGTTTGACGCAGTTCTCGCGGACGCGGAATTGGTTAATACGAACTGGTTTCTCGGCAATGCGGTCGGCTACATCAAGCTTCAAGTTCCGAGCGATCAAGCTCAAGCGGCAGCAACCTGTTTGCAGCGAGTTCGTGCGAAAGTCAAACAGAGCCACGAACAATCCGCCGGTGATGAAGCGGATGTCTGCCTGTCATGTGGTGCGGAAATGAATCCGAACGAAACTGCCTGCAGCGCGTGTGGCTGGTCGTTCGAAACCAACGAGGAGAATGAAGCGTGACGTACAAGTATTCCGACATCTCCAAGATGATCGACCACTCGCTGCTGCAACCGATGTTGACGGTGGCGGAACTCGAAGCCGGCTGCAAACTCGCTCGCGACTATGACGCCGCCAGCGTCTGCATCCTGCCGTACTACGTGAAGCGCTGCGCGGAAATCCTCGCCGGCAGCACGGTGAAGCCCAGCACGACGATCGGTTTTCCTCACGGCGGCCACACAACGGCCATCAAAGTCGCAGAAGCGTTGCAGGCGCTCAAAGACGGCTGCCAGGAACTCGACATGGTCGTCAACATCAGCCAGGTGCTCAGCGGCCAATGGGACTACGTGCGGCAGGAAATCCAAGAGATCACCGCCGCCGCGCACTCGGCCGGGCAGAAGATCAAAGTCATCTTCGAGAACTGCTACTTGCAGGACTCACACAAGATTCGGCTCTGCGAAATCTGCGGCGAGCTGAATTGCGACTGGGTGAAAACCTCGACCGGCTACGGCACCAGCGGCGCGACGCTGGCCGACCTGAAGCTGATGCGTGAGCACTCGCCGCCGCACGTCCAAGTCAAAGCCGCCGGAGGCATCCGCACGCTCGACCAACTCCTCGAAGCCCGCCCCTTCATCACCCGCTGCGGAGCCAGCAAGACCGCCGAAATCCTGAACGAGTGCCGCCAGCGGTTGGGATTACAGCCATTCGTGACCGCAACGCGAACGACCAATGGATCGTCGAGTTATTGACCACGGCACCGGGGGCGGGTGGCACGCTCTGACCAACGGGAAGGTCGTGGGCAACTTTGTCGCCGATATAATTTGCCAATTCCTGCGGCCTATGCTGCTAACTCGCAACGCCCTTCGATGACTCAGGGCGTGCTACCCAATGCCTCTGCGTTTTTCTCATGATTGGCCAGCCATGAACAAGGCATTCGTTCGCGAATCGGATCACGATGTAAGGCATTGTCCGTTTTGCGGATCGTTGGGGCAGGCAGTCGAGCGAGTCACGCTCGATGCGTGGGTGCAGCCGGAGTTTCGCGGGCAGATCGGCGAGTCGGCGATGTTCTGTTCGCAGCCGCAGTGCGAGGTCGCCTACTTTGACTCCTTCGAGCGAGTCGTGACGATCGACAAGCTGACTCGGGCGGCGTATCCGAAGTCGGCGGACGCTCCGATCTGTGGCTGCTTCGGGCTGACGTGCGGCGACATCGAGACAGACGTCGCCGAGGGAAGCGTCGCTCGCACACGAGCGGCGGTCGAACGAGCGAAGTCGCCGGAGGCACGCTGCTCGGCGATGTCGGCCAACGGACAATCGTGCGTCGGCGAGATTCAGCGGTACTACTTCAAGTGCCAAGCGGGATCGTCATAGCCATCGTCGATTACTGTCGGAATCTCGAAGCTACTCCAGGTATCGGAAATCGACACTGGCGAACAACGCTTGGAACAGACGCTCCCAGGCGATGGGACTTGGGGTGGTGTTCTCGGCACTGGGCGCGACGATTCGCAGGGCGATGTCCTGTTCGCGTGCGGTTGGCTGGCGGCCGAGCGTTTGCCGATAGGCCGCTGCGACGCGCTGCTCGTCAGTGCGATTCGGTTGCGCGAGCAATTCGCGGGCGGCGTCGCGGGACTCGTCCAGGACGAATGGTGAATTCATCAAGAACAGCGCCTGCGTCGGCACCGTCGTGATGTTGCGGCGGCCGATGGAGAGGTTCGGATCAGCGAAGTCGAACGCCTCGAAGAGTTCCAACAAACGGTTCCGCAGGATCGGCGTGTAGACACTGCGGCGCGAGTCATCGAAGACGTAGGTCATTTCGCCGACGTTCGCGTTCGGGCCATCCTGTTTTGGGTTGCGGAGCGTGCGGCCATGCATCGTGCGATCGAGCGAATCGCTGGTCAGCAGCATCGCGTCCCGAATCGCTTCGGCCGTCAGCCGCCGGCGGTTCTGTCGCCAGAGCAGACGATTTTCGGGATCGGTGGTGGAGTTCCGAGTTCGGAGTTCCAAGTTCCGAGTTGAAGACTTTGCTGCGGCTCCCTCGGAATTCGGAACTCGCAACTCGGAACTGCTCAGCCCATACGTCCGCGACAGCACGATCTCGCGGACCAGCGACTTCACCGACCAGCCGTGACTCGTCAACCGCATCGCGAGATGGTCGAGCAATTCCGGATGCGACGGCGTTTCGCCGGTCGTGCCGAAATTGTCCACGGTGCGAACCAGGCCGACGCCGAACAGGTGATGCCAGACTCGATTGGCCAACACGCGAGCCGTTAGCGGGTTCGACGGGCTGGTGATCCACTCGGCCAGTTCGCGACGACCGCTTTCCTTGGCCGGAGGCGGTTTCGGCAAGCCGTAACTGGCCACTTGCAAGAAGCCGCGCGGAACTTTGTCCCCCTTCGAATGGACGTTGCCGCGAATGCGGATGTTTGTGTCTTCGGATTGCTTGGCCTCTTCGACCGACATTGCCATCGGGCGGTACGGAGCACGCTCGTTGAGTTCTTTGAGTTGCTTTTCGAGGTCTTTGAGATCGGGGAGTTTGCCCTTGGTCGTTTGTGTTTTGTCCGTTGTGCCTGCTTGAGCCTTGTCTTTGGTTCGCCCCTCGCTCCTGACCCCTCGCCCCTCTTCCGCTGGCAGCAGTTGCAAGGCATCGACGATGACGTGGCCGTCGGTGTTTTCGTTGCTGATCAGGACGTACCACTGGCCCGACTCGTCGAATCGGAATTTGCCCAGCGACACGAACCGGTGGTCGATCGGCGGCGGCGTACGCTGGTTGATCTTCAGGTCGTGCTCACCGTCGAGATCGAGGATCTCGATCGGCACGTTGGTCGCTCGGCTGTCGCCGGCGTTGTAGGCCAGGCGAACTTCGTACACACCAGCCTTCGGGACGGTCGGACTGAAGGTCAGCGTCTTTTGCCCTTTGTCTTTATTGCCATCGTGGATGTAGCCGTCGCCGATGTAGTGCTTGCTGAATTGCGAGTTCGTCCAGTCGCCAACCTTCTTCGCGTCCGAATCATCGAGCATGATGCCGGCAAACGCCTTGAGGTCAATCGGTCCACGCGGCGTCCCCGGCATGTCGTCGTCATCTCCCACGACTTTCTTGGCGGAGGCTAATCGCTTTTCTTCCGCCTTCACGACGTCGATTTGTTTCTTGAGGTCCGCGACCGAAAGTTCGTGCTGCCTGACGGCGACTGCTTGTTCGGCCGAGATCGGAAGCGGACGTTCGAGCCACTTCGAGACGTTCTCGTGATCCAGCAAATGCGTGCTGCGGAAGATGCCAGCCAATGCGTAATAGTCGCGCTGCGGGATCGGATCGAACTTGTGATCGTGGCAGCGAGCGCAACCGATTGTCATCCCCAGCAACGCCTTGCCGAGCGTGTCGATTTGTTCGTCGACGACGTCGAATTCCAACGCCTGCTTGTCTTGCTCTTCGTAGTTTGTTGGGCCGAGTGCCAAAAGTGCCGTCGCGACGAGGTGTTCCTCTTGCTGCTGCGGCGAATCGAACGGCAACAAGTCACCGGCGAGCTGTTCCAATACGAAGCGATCGAACGGTTTGTCGCCGTTGAACGAACGGATCGCGTAATCGCGATACCGCCAGGCTTCGGAAAAAATCATCGACCGGCCGCCGCCGCTGGATTCCGCAAAGCGGGCGATGTCCAGCCAGTGCCGACCCCAACGCTCGCCGAAGTGCGGCGACGCCAGCAGACGATCGACGACCTGCTCACGAGCGTTCGGCGATGCATCCGCAACGAAGTCGTCAATCTCCGCCGGAGTCGGTGGCAGACCGATCAAGTCGAACGAAACTCGACGCAACCACGTTGCTCGATCGGCGTCGCTGACGGGAGAAAGGCCGGCCGCTTCTTGCTTGGCGAGGATGAAGCGGTCGAGATCGGTGGTTGGCCATGAGGCATTCTTCACCGCCGGCAGGATCGGAGAAACGATTGGTTTGAAACACCAAAACTGTTTCCCGGCCTCGATGTCGATCTCTCGCCGAGCAATTGCTTTCGCCGGAGTCTTGCGCGGATCGGGAGCACCTTGCTCGATCCACTTCACGAAGTCGGCGACGACTTCGTCCGGCAGTTTACCTTTCGGCGGCATCTCCATCCCGTCTTGGTATCTCAGAGCTTGGATGACCAGACTCTCCTGCGGTTTGCCGGGCACGATCGCCGGTCCGGAGTCGCCGCCCTGTTTCCATCCGTCGCGACTGTCGAGTTGCAGCCCCGCCTTCAGTGCCTTCGCATCGGCCGAGTGGCATTCGTAGCAATGCTGGACGAGGACCGGCCGAATTTTCTTCTCGAAGAATTCGATGCCAGTTGGTTCATCGATCGCTGAGACAACGGCGGGCCAGAGGCCAATCGTGAGTGAGACGATGCAAAGAATTCGATTTGGCATGATCATGGAAATGTCGCCGACGGTAAGATTCCAGAAGCAGCCGCATGATAGCGAACGAACGGAGCGGATTTCACGGACTACTCTCATGGATTGGGTGGCACCGCTTGCTTCAGGCGGCGTGCCATCGGCATCGGAAACCGGAAGTCAACCGCCGTTGTCCCGTCGAAGAAATCGAAATCGTCCAGAACAGCGTCGCAAAAACCGAATCTGCTGCCCACGAACAATAATGATTCGACCGCGGGCGATAAACGTAAACGGATCCGCTTCATTCGCATTGAACTCCCGCGCAAGGGCGTACTTACGCTGGTGGAAGTCGAAGCCATCACCGACGGACACAACGTCGCGAGCTACGGGTTCGCCGAGCAAAAAACACAACGCATCGCGGCGCCGCGGAGCGAGCCATCGATGGTAATCCGTCCGGGACTCGCACTGACGAAACCGACAACCCGTGGTAGCAACTCGATCTACGAAAACGTTTGAAGGCGTCAATCAGTGTCGCGGGATGTGTGTGGCAACGGCCTCAGTCGTTCCTTAGCCGTTGGACAATCTCATCCGCGGTGGGGGTTCGGCCGCAGCCGAGTCGACCCAGCCAACCGCGAGACTTCCAGCGGCTGAAGATCTCGCGACCATCGCACTCGATGCGGAAGCAGCCCCAAAAACCGGGACGGCATTCGACGGTCAGTCCCAACTCGCGCCGTACCGCCTCGGCGATTTGTTCCGCCGGTGCTCCGAAGCCGCAGGTGCGGCAAAAGTAAATGACGACTAGCGAAGGCAAGGTGCGAAGCTCCTTTCGACGATTAGCGATCACCTTTACAAATAGACCGTTCGCAGACTCACGACAACTCTGGTTCAGGATGCAACATGGCTGACACGCAGATTCATTCAACCGTCGACTTTGAAAAGCCAGGTAAGCAACACGGGCAACTGTGCATTCCGTACTCGTACAACCTCGGTGGTTGGGCGAACCTGATGGTGCCGATCACGGTCATCCAAAACGGCGATCGGTACTCGGACAAAGATGGAGACGGAGTCCGCGACACCGAGCACGACGGCCCGACTGTTCTGGCGATGGCCGGCAATCACGGCGACGAGTATCCCGGCCAGGTTGCGTTGCTGAAACTCTGCCGCGAGCTGCAAGAGTCCGACGTACGCGGCCGACTGATCTTAATTCCGTGCCTGACGATGCCTGGGTCGAAGGCGATGACTCGGCTGTCGCCGCTGGACGGGAAAAACTTCAACCGCTGCTTTCCGGGAAATCCAAGCGGCACTCCCTGCGAAATGCTGGCTCACTATCTGACAACTGTGCTGTTCCCGATGGCGGACATCGTGATCGACATTCACACCGGCGGGCGGAGCATGGACTTCGTGCCGTGTGCTCACATGCACTTGGTTCCGGACCTCAAACAACGCCGGCAGATGCTGGCTGGAACAGAAGCGTGGGGTTCGGAGTTCTGTTTTCTGTATGCGGACATCGCCGGCAGCGGCCTGCTTCCAGTCGAAGCAGAACGGCAAGGCAAGATCGTCATCACGACGGAAATGGGAGGTGGCGAACCAGTCACGACGGCAGTTCACAAGCTGACTCAAAGTGGGTTACGCGAGGTGTTGCAGCATTTCGGAGTGTTGAGAAGCCAACCGAAAACTCGCCAGCAGCGCGGCATCCCGCCGGCTCGCTGGGTACAGGCATTGCATCGCGACGATTACCGATTTGCGCCAGAGTCGGGCTTGTACGAAAACGTCGCCGCATTGGGACAAGATGTTGCCGCCAACGAAGTCGTCGGCCTGATCCACTTCATCGAACGACCGGAACGCGAACCGGTGCCCGTCGTCGCGCCGACTGGCGGAGTACTCATCGGCTGTCGTGGACCGTCGATGGTCGCTCAGGGCGATTGCGTTGCGTGCATCGCTCACGATGTGCCGGAGGACTTGCTGAAGGGAACGTGATCTGCAAAACCGTAGGGTCGGA
Organism: Planctomycetota bacterium; assembly: GCA_016872645.1. Taxonomy (GTDB): domain Bacteria; phylum Planctomycetota; class Planctomycetia; order Planctomycetales; family Planctomycetaceae; genus SXKJ01. The sequence continues at coordinate 33,599 of VGZH01000034.1, forward strand.
CAAGGTCGTTTCGAGCGCCGGCTCACCATCGTTCTGGAGCGGAATTGGTGGGCCGGCGCGGCGAGTCACGCCACATGGCAGACGTAGCATTTGAGGTAATCATTCTCTAAGCAGAATGGCGAGATGGGATGGTCGGGCGCGGCTCCGCGTGATTCCAAGATGCGAATGTCTCGGCCGGATTGAATGGCCACATCGGACAGCATTTGTTCAAAGTTCTCTCGCGTCACAAGCCCAGAGCAACTGCACGTCACCAGCAATCCACCCGGCTTCAGAACGGATACCGCGAGCTGGTTGAGGCTATGATAGGCGCGCAGCGCCTGCGTCAGCGCGGCGCGGGTCCGAGTCAACTTCGGGGGGTCGAGCACCACGGTGTCGAATTGTTCGCCGGCATCACGCAGTTTTTCGAGAGCTTTGAATCCATCGGATCGTTCGCATCGCCAGCGATCGGCGACTCCGTTGCGTTCGGCGTTGCGTTGAGCAATCTGCAAAGCCCCTTCGGAGGAATCAATCGCCAAGACTTCCTTTGCGCTGCCTCCTGCCAGAGCCGCGATGCCAAACCCTCCTGCGTAGCAGAAGACGTCAAGAACTCGGTGGCCGGCGACGTACTGCTGCAAGGCTCGGTGATTGTCTCGCTGATCCAAATACCCGCCGGTCTTCTGGCCCTCGGTCAGGTCCGCCTCCCACTGCAATTCGTGCTCGCGAAAAATCAACGGTCTCGGCGGCGGCTCGCCCCACAGCAGGCCGTCGGAAATTTCCAAGCCCTCGGCGGACTGCATTCCCTTTTCGGTTCGCAGGACGATTCCAGCGGGTTGAATCAGTTCGCGAAGTAATTCGACCAGTAACTCCTGGCGGCGGGCCAGTGCCAAACTGGTGAACTGCACGCTGAGCCAACGGTCGTAGCGATCGACGGTCAGTCCTGACATTCCATCGGCTTCGCTGTTCACCAGCCGATAAGCAGTGACGTCTTCGCTGGGCCCGAACAATCCGCGCCTCAATTGCCATGCTGACTGCAATCTCGCCTTCCAGAACTCGCGATCCAGCCGAGCGGATTCATCCCAGGAAAACAGCCGCACGCGAATTTGGCTGTGCGGATTGAACAGCCCGCGGGCAATGAATTCCCCCTCGTGCGACCGCAATTCGACCTCATCACCTGGCTGTGGATCGCCGCGCACGTCACGAATCGCGCCCGTGAACACCCACGGATGATGTTTGAAAAAGGGGAGCGCGTGGCGCGGCTTCAACAGGACGGCGCAGGGCGGTTTTTCGCTCAAGCCCCAAGACTGCGGTGCAGTCATCGCTTGTGAACCCCGCCGGGGCCGAGGGCTGATTCGACTTCAGCAAGATAGGCCAGCAGCCGGTCTCGTTCGTTGGTCAGGTGCCGCACTCGCAACAGCGATCGCACACGAGTCGTCAACTCCAGACGATTGACAGGTTTCGTGAGAAAGTCATCGCAGCCGGCCGCGACCGCTTTTTCGATGTCGCCCATTTCGTTCAACGCGGTGACCATCAAAATCGGAATGTCATGCGTGGTCTGGTCGGCCTTCATCCGCTGGCAGACTTCGTAGCCGCTGAGCTTCGGCATCATGATGTCCAGCAACACGATATCCGGCTGGAAAGACTTCACTTTTTCCAGCGTGCTGGTCCCATCGTGTGACATCTCGATGATGTAGGCGCTGTCCGCCAGATACGCTTCCAACAACTCGCGATTCTGCTCGTTGTCGTCGGCGATCAAGATCTTCGACTGCGCGGTCGGTGATGCAGTGGGAATCGGCATTCGGTAACTCTCTGCACGAAACTTACTTACGATTCCAGCACGACGCGCTGGCGAGTGGCTATTTTCGAAACATCACTTGCTGGCGCGTCGTGCTTGCCGTCGCAGAAGTGTCAAACGACGGTCGCGAAGGGCTATGGACGGGTGACAGTATAGTCAGCATTCGCCGGTGAGAACATCCAACGGCGGCAGGAACTCCAATGCGGCACGCGTCGCCGGGGCGTCGAAGGATGCCTTACTAAACTCGGAGACGCTGCTGGCTGCTAAATGGCCTCTCAGGAACGCAAGGTCGGTCGGGTCGTCGATGTCGTACCACGGCGGCAGCGTTTCGACACGAGCGTCCAGATCAATCAGTCGCCGCATTACCTGGTCGAGCACTCGCGCGGTGCTCCAGTCGATGTCTTCGAAGATCGGCCACGCGCGGCGCTGCTGATTCAGCCCGATCAGATACAGCCCGCCATCGGTGGCCGGGCCGAGAACCACGTCGTGATGCTGAAGCATGTTGAAGGCGAGGGTGGGAAAGTTTGCGGGGAGCGTGGGACTGTCGGAGCCGATGAGCACGATGGGCTCCGGCCCAAAGGCCTCAAAAAACATTAGCATTCGTGTCCCGAGGTCCGAGTCGGTTTGCGGCCAGAGTTCGTAGTCGTCAAGCGAGTACTGACCGAAGATGTCACGAGTCACGTCGTCGTTGGGGGAATATGCCAGCACGCGCCGGTCGCCCGTTCGCCGGAAACGCTCGATCAGGTCGCTCAGAAAAGCTCGATACAACCCCGCGGCCTTCACGCTTCCGATCGACGCAGCCAGCCGAGTCTTCACACGCCCCGGTTCGGGAGCTTTCACGAACATTCCGAACGTTGTCATGCCGGCGGAGTCCCTTCGATCAAGCGTCGCAGCAGCAACTCGGAGACTTGGCCCTTGAATCGAATCTTGCCATCGAATTCGACGACCGGAACCTCGGTATTGAATCGTCTCTGCAAGTCGGGATCGGCATCGATGTCGATGTCCTGGATTGGTGGCAAGCAAGTCGAAAATCTTTGCAACAGTTCGATCGACTCATCGCAGAGATGACAACCATTGCGTGAGTAGACGATCAACGAACGGAACCTGCGGCCCGGCTGAGTTGGTTTCCATAAAGTGCCGTGCCGCTCGTCGGTCGTCGTCGGACCATTCGTCATTACAAACAAACCAAATGCCGCGACCCCGAGTGCCACCAGCAAACACAACGCCCGTTGATTGTGCCAGAATGGCGGCATCGCAAACGGCAATCCGGAAGAATTGTCCCACGCGGCCATCGCCAGGATGCCGAATCCTGTTGCGAACAACAGCGTGCCAAGTTGAGCTTGTCGGGGCGTGAAACGGTGCGACGGCAAAGCTGCGGCTCCTGCATTCCAAGCGACTACTTTGCGAGAGCCATTCGTTCCCGCACAATGTTTTCCAAGCGATCGACCACCGCATCGGGGGTAAGGCCAGACGTGTCGACCCGGATCGCATCCTCGGCAGCTCGGAGCGGATCAATCACGCGAGTCTTGTCACGGGCATCCCGCTCGCGAATCTGTGTCAGAATGTCGTCCAGCGGCACAGTCTGTTCGTGGAGTTCGTGCAATTCCCGCTGTCGGCGAACGGCTCGCTCTTCGGCGTTCGCTGTGACGTAAAACTTGCATTCGGCGTTGGGAAAGACGGCCGTCCCTTGATCGCGACCTTCGGTGACAACGTTGCGACCGCTGGCGAACTCACGTTGTCGAGCAGCCAATTCGCGGCGCACGGCCGGGTTCGAGGCCACGATCGAGCTGCCGCGAGAGACATCCGGGTGACGAATCTCGGCGGTCACATCACGAGCATGGACGAAGACATGCTGCTGCTCCAATCGGAGAGGCATCTCGTGGGCACACGCGGCGACGGCGGATTCGTCATTTAGGTCGATCGACCGTTGCAGGCACTGCCACGCCACCGCACGGTACATCGCTCCGGTGTCGAGAAAATCAAACTGCAACCGCTGCGCGAGTCCGCGAGCAGCAGTGCTCTTTCCCGATCCAGCGGGGCCGTCGATAGTCACAATCATGAGGTGGCTGCAAGTTAGGGGTCAGGGGTTGGGACAGGCGGCTCAGAGGGAACACTTGGCGGATCAAATCGCAACTCGAGGTCGGAGATTTCGAAGGGGGACAACTCCATCCGCACGATGTCACCGTCGATTCTCGGGTGACCGGTCGTGCGGCCGGTGAAGTCACGCAGTCGAACCGACAGCGGCGTGCGGAAACATCGCATTGCAACACTTTGCCGCCGCCCTTCGGTCTCTTGCAAGCGCACCGCATAACCGCTGCCGACTGGTTTCGAGATCGAATCAGCGACTTCCCAGGCCGCGGTGTCACTGCGAGGCTCGTCCATCAGATCGGTCAGTCGAGAGAGCTGCACGTTCGGCGCGTCAACATGCAGGAACCAGCCGGTGGTGCCGCAGCGTGGCGGACCAATCTCGGTCGGAATCACGACGGCGGGCGTCATCGCGTCGATGGCCGCTTGCAGCGGATACGGCTGCTCGAACGCGACCGAGAAGCGGAACCGCCGTCGAGTTTCTCCTTCGACGATCAGCAGCGAATCGCACATCCGCCTCCCGATCTTGCGATGAAACGGCAAGCCGTGAGTGATGATCGTCGTCCGTGTGTCGTCGTCGGCGATCTCGATGTAGTGCGGGCTCTCGAATCGGTCCTGACCAACCGGTTGAGCCGTCCCTAAAACGGATCGAGTCAATGCGGCGGTGCTGTCCAGCCACGCCCAACGGACGCCGAAGTAGTTTGTCCACGGCTCACCGTCGGGCATCTTGACTGAGTCGAATTCGCTGTCGATCTCCAGCACTCTGCGGCCTCGCCACAGGCGGAATGTTTGTTGAAATGTCGCCAACACCGCGTTGGTTTTCTGGTCGAAGATTTCGCCGGTGGTCCGCACTTCACCCAACCAGGGGCCGCGGCTGACGACTTCGACGCCGTGGCAGCGAGAATCTGAATAGAAGGACTTCTCCTCGAATTCGCGATCGTCTTCGGTGACCGTAATGACTCGCTCACGCGGAAATCGAAACGCTAATTGCTGGCTGAGCCGATTCGGCTTGCGGCCGTACTCCTTCAGCCGTTGGATGCCGCCAGTCTTTGGGCTGATGTGAACTTCAAAGAATTCGTTGCGCAGCATGTGGTTTTCAACAAGCGGCGTCCTGAGATTCTCTTCAGTTGAAGACTTCGCGGCACGACCACCACTCGACGTCGGCAACCAGACGAATCCGCAACCCGGGATTTCAATCAGCGTCTGTCGAGTCGACTCACTCTGGAACACGCCTTTCACCGCGCCGCCATGTTCCGGCAAGGGAACATCGCCGGGCCAAGTGATGGGCACGCGCCGTGTGAACGACAAGGGATTGACGATCAACAGGCCAGGCGTTTTGTCGATCGTGCCGTGCAAAATGGTTTGAGCCAGCTCACGCTGACCAGCCTCGGCAAGTTTGGCAAGAGCGATCTCATGGGGCAGGTTTTCAACTTGCCTGTCGGTGATTTTCACGCCGTCTGACACGGGCAGGTTGGAGTCCTGCCCCACATTGAGACTAACCTCGTCCACGAGTCGTTCCGCGTCCGGGCAATCGATCTCGTGCAACCGTCGACCGCGCAGGACCGCCGCCATGCTGCGGAGCCACGACGCGGAATCGAAGCGTTGCCGGCAGTCGAAATGATTTCCGTAGCGGCTGATTGGATCGATCTCGCGTGCGGCAACGCTGCGAGTCAGGAAGGGAGCCAGGTACTCGCCTGCTTCGTAGCGCGAGTGCCGCATCGGCGCGTCGGTGCGTTCGAAGAACTCGCGAAATGTCGCGAAGCGGCCGATCACGGGCGAGTACTTCGCGCCCCGCAGCAAGTCCGCAAAGAACGGACTGCGCACGTCAGGCCAGCGTGCGACGATCAAGCCAGCTCCTTGATCTTGATTCATTGACTCGGCCAGCCGCTGTGGCAAACGCAAGTAACTGGTCGCGCTGTCGGCCGCCAGCGGCAATCTCGAGATCGCATCAATCGTCATGTTGTCACAACCCTCCCAGCGGAGCTTGCTGTTTTCGGCATCCGGATAGATGCCGTCGTCGAGCAAGAAGTGACACGCCGCCGAATAACCGAACTTCGTGAGAATCTGCGGCAGCAGCGAATGCAGCCCAAATCGTCGCCTTGCCCAGGTAGTCGGCTCTTTTCGAAAGAGTCGTTGGTAAGTCGCTCGACCGCGACGGATGTCGTACAGCATGGATTCGAGCGGCAGCAACGGAGACGGTGTCTCGGACCACTCGCCGCCGAGGATTTCAACCAGCTCACGCTGCACAGCCTCGCGCAGCAATTTGGCGATCTCCGGCTTGTCGCGCGTGATCTCGTCGGCGTCGCGAGCTGTCATCAAGAAACTGAGTGGCTTGCTGCCGGTCACCAACGGAATCAGTTTGTCATCGACCATGTTCGGAACGAGCAGGCACATGTCGAGCAAGTATGCATCGGTGGGATAGAACCGCTCGCGAGCTTCATGCAGCGCCTCGAAGCAGTTCGCGAGTCGTTGCTTCACGTCGTCCAGGCGTCCGGCGACCAAGGATTCGGCCGCTTCGACCGCCTCGCGCCGCAGACGCATCTCGTCGATCTCGCCGAAGTAGTGCATTTGCCGAGACAATAACTCCACCAGCAAGTGCGTCGTTCCCAGTGCCAGGAAATCGGCGACGAGGTCCGGATCGAGTTGTTCCGGCGAGCTGACAACCTCTCCGGGTCGCGTTTCGCGGGGAGTCTCACCGACCACTTCCGTCGTGCCACCGTCTGCCGAATGTTGCGGAGGGATCCAGTCGCGAGCGGCCGCCAAAACCTCAGCCAGGAGTTCGTCCCGCTTGTGAATTCCGGAAATGACGAACGAACCGGCATCCCGCTGACGACCGATCCAATCGGACTCCAAACGGTCATCGCAGGCCGTCGGAACGAGAATCAGTCGACCTGCGGAGGGTTCCGGGGGGCTGTCCGCCCGGTGCCAGCCGGGAAGCGATCGGGTCTGAGCCAGCAGCCACGGATGCCACGCCACCGCAAAGGCATTGAGGATGCCTTCAGCCGGTTTTTCCCCCAAATCCGTGGGAAAATCCTCCAAGCTGTGACAGGGGATCAGGATGACAACGTCGTTTAGCATGAGAGTTTGCGGTCAGTCGCGGGGCAGGTATTCAGACGGCCTGATTCGGGACGGTAAGATCGAGAACCTAGCCCACGATCAAAGAGATGTTAAACGGTCGACAGGGACGAGAGGGAGTGAGTGGTGGGCAAAGTTGATGAGGGTCGTTTTTCAAATTCTTGGGAACCGTACGAGAAAGGTCCGTGTCTGACGGCTGTGCGCGGAACACCTGTCGGCACAACGTTCTTGGTTGACGGCTCGAAAAAGCCTTTGATAGTCTGCCCCGGATTGGAATCCATGTGTCAAACTGAGGTTTAGGAAGCGCTGGTCCGCGCGGAACTCGAATTCATTTCAAGACTTCGTGGCAAATCGCTCACGCCACGCCACGATCGAAACCATATAGCGATTCAGGGTGACTTCCATGGCGGAAAATCAGTCCGTTTGGGGAATTGATATTGGTCAGGCTGGCCTCAAGGCAATGCGGCTACGCTACGCCGAGGCCGCCAATCAGGTCATTGCCGTCGCGTTTGATTACATCCCGCACGCCAAGATCCTGAGCCAGCCCGACGCAGTGCCCGATGAATTGATTCAGACGGCCATCAGTACCTTCCTCTCTCGCAACGAGACCAAGGGGGACTTGATCGCGATCAGTGTTCCTGGCCAGTCGGCTCTGACGCGATTCATTCAGCTTCCTCCTGTTGAGTCGAGCCGGGTGGACGAGATTGTCAGCTACGAAGCTAAACAGCAGATCCCGTTCGCTCTGGAAGACGTGATTTGGGACTACCAGACACTCGGCGGCGGCATCGAAGAAAGCGGCTTCATGCTGGGTGCCGAAGTCGGCCTGTTCGCGATGAAAAAGGAAGGCATCTACTCCGCGATCAAGCCGTACGTGAACAACAAAATGGAAGTCGAGTTAGTGCAGATCGCGCCGCTCGCGATGCACAACTTCCTCTGTTTTGACCAGCTTGGTTTGCGTCCCGGTCAGGATCTTACGGACGATGGCGAATACATGATCGTGCTCGACATGGGCACCGACAACACGACGCTCCTGGTCACTAACGGGAACAAAATTTGGACCCGCAACGTGCCGATTGGGGGCAACCACTTCACTCGCGCTTTGACGAAAGAAATGAAGCTGACTTTCGCCAAGGCTGAGCACCTCAAGTGCAACGCGACGAAAGCTCCCGATCCGCGAGCCGTCTTCCAGGCCCTGCGGCCCGTGTTCAATGATTACGTCTCGGAAATACAACGTTCGATTGGCTATTTTTCCAGCGTCAATCGTGACGCGAAAATCACGAAGATTGTCGGAGCCGGTAACGGCTTCAAGCTCGCGGGTTTGCAGAAATTCTTGCAACAGAACCTGCAATTCGAAGTCGAACGACTGGACAACTTCCAGGCTTTGGTCGGCGACACCGTGCTCAGTGCTCCGTTGTTTCAGGAAAACGTGCTCAGCTTCGTGGTGCCGTATGGCCTGGCTCTGCAAGCACTGAAACTCACCCGCATTCACACGACGTTGCTGCCGACCGAGATCGCAACTGCTCGCAAGATCCGCCGTAAGAAGCCGTGGGCTGTAGCGACCGCCGCCAGCTTGCTCTTGGGTTTGGCGATGTCCACGGCAGGCTACAGCAACGTGGCCAATTCGGTCAGCGAGGCCAAATTTGGAGACGTCGAGAAAAAGGTCGCCGCCCTCAAGGACCTTGAAGGCGGCCACCAGAAGAAGTTCGGGGATGCCAAGACCGCGTTCGAGAAAGCCAAGGCGGACGGTGAAAAACTGGTGACGGCCATCGACACGCGTGAAATGTGGCTGGAACTTTATCGCGCGATCAACGAATGCCTGCCGCGTGATACAGGAAACGAACAGGACATCGACGATGTCTGGCTCAAGAACCGGGTGAATATCAAAAGCGTTACGGCAAAGAAGAGCGCTGATGTCTCAAAGTGGTTTACGGACACCCAGACGAAAGGTGGTGCCGTCTACCTCTCGATGTTGAAGCAGGACCAAGAGAAACCGCCGCCGAGTCAACCTGGGTATATTTTCACGCTTTCGGGCGAGCATTTTCGTAACGACCCCAACGATGAAACGAAACAACGCCAAGCCTATGTCAAGAATCACGTCCTGAGCAATTTTCAGAAGTTTGAAGTCCAGCAGCCAGGTACGCCGCAGCCGGTTCCCGTCCGAAAGCTGGGGATCACACATGCGGTTTTCAGGTCCGATAGCGCCAAGCCATACAACTATTATCCGAAGGGTAAGAAGAAAGGTGTGGCAGCAAGCAAGGTCGGCGGCGCAGGGGGATTCGGACAGTTAGGTGGTCGTCCCAAGATCGGCGGAGCTCCGTCGTCGCCAGCCGCATTGGGTGGGGGCGATGGGCAGGCCAAAGAAACTGAAGAACTGAAGGTGATCGATCGGACTGAATTCACGATTCAATTCATTTGGATTCCGACAGTTGTCACCCAACGCCCCGAGATCGATCCGCTGAAGGCAGTAGCTACCGAGGCAGCAGTTCAGGCGGATGGCACCAACAACGGTGCGCCTGTAAATCCGTTGACTCCGGACGCACAATCGAACCCAACGACTCTACCGACAACTGCTCCCGCGACGACGGCTCCATCTGCCCCTGGGAACTAGACCCTTCCAGAATTTGACCGACGAGATCACTGTCCGAATGATTCAGCCAAATCGAGGTTGCCATGGATAAGCTCAAGCAGATTCTCGCTCAGAAGTTTTGGATTATTCTGTTTCCGCTCGTCTTGATCATGCCACTGGTCGGGTACTTCATGGCCAAAGGAAAGCTTGCCGCCGCGATCGACGAACGTTGGAAGAAACTGGATGGTGCGTTCACCGGTATTCCGCAAGGAACGGGAGTCCCCAATGACTCCTGGACCCAGCGGTTGAACGTCATCAATGAACAGCAAGTTCAGCACAACACGCGTGCGAATCACGAACTGTGGTTGAAGCAGAAGGAGCGCATGACCTGGCCAAAGGAAATCGCTCCGATTATGGCCAAGGCTGGATACTTTCAGAACCTCACCGAAGAGCAGAAAGGTGATCAGCTCCTCTACAAGTATCCACAGAGCTATCGATCGCAGATTCGTGCTCTTTGGGAGATCGTCGATCCGCTCGACGACGGCACCAATCTTCGTGACTCGGATAAGCGTCGCAAGGTCGCGTTCGCGATGGCGGATCTGCACCAGTCGGCCAAGATGGGTACGGAGGATTATGAGCCGTCGTTCGTGGAGATCTGGAATGCTCAAGAAGACATTTGGCTGCAAACGGAATTGCTCCACGCGATCCGGCGAATGAACGCAAACGGGATTTCGCAAGGGGATGCCTTCATCAAACAAGTGGTCAAAATCCAATTGTTCGGCGGCACGAAGGTCACTGGCGATGAGGCCGCAACGACATCCGGCGGAACGGCGAGTGGCGCTGGCGGTGACATGGCCGGTGGAATGATGGCGGGTGGAATGATGGCAGGTGGGGGGGGATTTGGAGGCGCTGTCGGTACGCAAAGGACGGACTCCAGCGCGTCCTCCGCTGACATCAACTTGGGAGAAGAGTTCGTCGTTTCACCGGAAGGTGGGGCAGGCACGAGATCATCTGACATGGGCGCCTTCAGTTCGAACCCGGCTGGTTCCGCTGATGCCAACGCAAGTGGTGGTGACGAAGGGGGGACGCCAGATGGAAAACGCTACATCGACTTCGTTGAAAATCAGCCGTACAAGCGACGAGGCTTCTACATCAAGATGGTCATGGACCATCGCAAAGTGCCCGACCTGCTCGCGGAACTGATGAACTCGCAGTTCCCGGTCGAAATCATCCGTGTGCATCAGGTGATGTATTCGGATTCGGGAAACACCTCTGGCGGTACCGGAGGTCTCATGACAGGTGGTGCTGCGGGAGGCTTCGGAGGTGGGTTCAAGCCAAGCTCGAGTGCCGATGCCGCTGGTGCTTCAACTCTCGCCTCGAAGGGTTTTGGCGAAAGCGATGGATCAGGATCGGGCTTAGCAACAGCAAGATCGGGAGCAGGATTGGGAGCAGGATCGGGAGCGGGATTAGGAGCAGGATTAGGAGCAGGATCGGGAGCAGGCGGATCAGGTTCCGCGGCGGCGATGGCAGATCCGAATTTGGCTCATGTGGCGATCCTGGGACTTTGGACATTGTATTTACCGCCGACTGCGGTACCCGATGCCGCCGGACAAGTCGCTCCAGCAACTCCAGCACCGGGGTTGGCAGGGACTTCGGAAAATCTGACGCCGTCCTCGAAAACAACGGCTGAGACCGCCACGACAGACCCAAAGCCGACAGCCACCGAATCAACGGAAGGTGCGGGAGACGAAGCCAAGAAACCGGACGACCCCGATGCACCTAAATCAGAACCTGCCAAATCGGAAAAGGCCGACTCTGATTCGGACAAACCTCAAGCCGAGAAAACTCCACCGAAGACCGAGACACCCGACAATTCGGAATCCGAGAGCAAGTAATATCCGTCCCACTCACGTTCCCTCTTCGATCACAGTCCTTCGTTCTCAGAAATCGTTCCGGCCAGTCACTCATTGGTTGCAACGGAAAGAGAGTCAGTCATGAAAAACCTTTTGGCAAAAATCAAAGGTGTGAACTACAAGCAAGTCCTGATTGAGCACGGTGAAAAGTTGGTTTTGGGGCTGATTGGCTTGTTTGTCATGATCTGTTTGGGGGGCACGAGTTGGAGTCGCTACGACAAGCTTCCCAAGGAATTCCAGGACAAAGTCGAGGCTGGCGAACGGAACATTCAGAACTCGACTTTTACTCTGGAGGAGCAGAACAAATATAAACCACTGGAAATCATGCAGGCGGTGCAGACGCTTCAATCGCCGTTGGAGTCCGGACGCTACCAGTATTCGACCGACTGGTTTTGGCCCATGTACCCCACGACGATCAAGATCAGCGAACCGAAATGGCTCGCACCAATTCAGCCGATCGCGGATTTTGGAAAAGCAGTGATTGTCGAGGTACCGTCTCAGGAACAATCGCAAACAGCGGTGGCGACCGCGATCGAGGGATCCGAGGCTGCTAAGAAACTCGCCGCAGACGACGACGATGAGTTCGCTGTCAAGAGAACCGCGAATGATACGACGGCGCGGGGCGGAGCCGGTGCTGGCGCTGGTGATGTTGCTACGGCCAAAGACGATGCTGGAATTGTTGGTTCCACAACTACCGCGAGTTCGTACAGGAACATGGCGGGTGGTGGGATCGCTGGCATGAGCTCCATGATGGGCAAGTCGGCGCAGAATACTTCCACGGTGGCTTCTCGTGGCAATCGATTCATTTCTGTCCGTGCCATTTTCCCCCTGGATAACCAGTTGGACGAGTTGGTAAAGGCGATGCACGAGCAGAAGCAACAAGCGGCAGGACGCATAGAATTCTTGGATTTTGAAGTGGAGCGACAAGTGGCCCAAGCCGGTGAGAAGACCTGGTCTGGTCCTTGGGAAAAGGTGGATTTGCAGGCTACGCTCGATCTGTTGGACCGCATCGAATTCGATACGGACGTGGTGGACCCTGTGTACACCGACCACGTTTTTACGATGCCGTTGCCACGACGTGTGGTCGGAAAATGGAACAAATGGGCCTCGCATCCGCTCGTCAAAACACTGACCGATGCGCAAGCGGAACTTCAAGCTCAGTTAAATGAACGGTTAGTGGAAGAGGCCGCAAAGAAAAAGATGGAAGACAAAACTGCCAAGAAAGGCTTTGCCACGAAAATTCACGATGTCCGCGGGCTGCGTAGTCAGTTTTCAAGCCAGATGCCCGGGATGACTGGCGATTTGTCCAACCAGATGAAGCAACCAGGCGGCATGCAGTCCTTCAATCCAAGTTTCGCCAGTGCTGGTGGCATGCAAGAATTGGGTGGTGCAATGAATAGCCTCACCGAACAAATGGATCGGACAGGAAACGGTCGGATGTCGAAGTATCTGCTGTTTCGTTATTTCGATTTTCAAGTCACTCCCGGCAATGCGTATCGGTATCGCGTGCGATTAACGCTGCTCAACCCCAACTTCAAACGCGCCGTTGAGGAATTGGTGGACGAGTCGATCGCAGCCGGAGAAATTCGTGTCACACCTTGGAGCGAGCCGACTCCGCATGTGTTCGTGCCCGAAGAGCAACGGATCTTTCTGGCAAAGGCGGAGAAATCGCGATCCTCCGATACGGGGTTGCCCAGTGCGAATATCGATGTGTATCAGTGGTTCGCGGAAGCGGGCACCACAATCGCCGCAAAGGTTGAGAAACTGCAGCTCGGGCAGTTTATCGGTGGACGGTGTCCGAAGACCGAAGTTTACCGTCCGGCGAATGACACCTTGAAAGAGGAAGAAGTTCCAGTCTTCACTGGCAACCTGTTGGCGGATGTCGCGGCGGCTCCAACGACAGTGGGGTTTGATCCTGCTGAACACGCTGACTTGAAATTGGACGAAAAGAAATTGAAGCAATTAACGGCTGCCGATAAAGCGTTGATCGTAGATCGGTACGGCCAATTAGCGATCCTTGACACCAAAATTGCGACAGAAGAGCGCAACGCCGCGGAAGGAATCGTTGAGAATGAACGTCGTGGTATTCGTGCTCGGCTCAAGGAACGTCCAGCCGAGGACACAGCTGGCGGTGATATGAAAAGTCTCATGGGAGTTGGCGACTCAAGTGGGATGACGGGGAGTGGTGGAATGATGATGATGTCTGGCATGGGTGGTGGTAATTCGCTGAAAAAAGATAAGAAGCCTGCTGCGGCGAAAAAAACTCCGACTAAAGGCAAAACGAACCCGAAGTCGGGGCCGGGAAGTGGTTCCTGAAATCGACCGTCCGCCAATGGAGCTGGAACTCACGGATGAGTGTTTCGCCGCGATTCTTGGGTATCGATCCGGGCTTGAACCGGACGGGTTACGCTCTGTTGACACGATCCTTGCGCGGACCGGTGTTGCTTGAAGGAGGAGTGATTCGTTCTACACGCGGGCTTTCGCTGGCCGAGCGTGTGCATGAAATTGCTTCGGGATTGTGTGAGGTGCTGGATGAATTCCAGCCGTGCGTGCTGGCAATTGAGCAAGTCTTCTCGTTGGTCAAGAATCCGAAATCAGCGCTGCTGATGGCTCACGCCCGGGGTGCGATCTTGTCGGCCGCCGTTGAACACGGAATCCCCGTTGTGCATTACACCCCAACGCAGATCAAGCGATTGCTCACCGGCAGCGGCAAGGCGAGCAAAGATCAGATTCAACGAGCTATCAAATCAGAACTCGGCCTGGATCAACTGCTGGAGCCAAATGACGTGGCGGATGCGTTTGCGGTCGTGCTGTGCCATTACTACAGCTCTCGGATCGCCGCCTGATTCCGTGCCGCCAGTGCAGGCCGTTGCTGGGCTTGATATCCTGCGAACGAAGAGGGTGTCGATTCGAGAATCAACGGTGAACCATGTCACCCTCTTAGGCTTTGGACTGCAGTCATGCCCACTCAACGAGTGATTCTGTCACTGGTCGCGCTGCTCCTCTCCGGCACGGTGCTGGCTTGGTGCCTGCTGGCCCCGCCCCTCACTGCCGAGCCAGCCAAGCAGGCAACTGAGGCCGCGAAAGAACCGCGTCCCGCGCCATCAGGCATGCAGTGGATTCCCAACGGCAAATTCCTGATGGGAAGCCGTGACGGCAAAGAAGACGAAAAGCCTGTCCATGAAATCGAACTCTCCGGATTCTGGATGGACACCACCGAAGTCACCAATGCCGAGTTTCAACGATTTACCGATGCAACCGGCTATGTCACGATCGCAGAGCGAACTCCAAAGCGTGAAGACTTTGCCGGACTCACGGACATCAGTCTCATTAGAGAAGAAGACCTTGTGCCCGGCTCGATATGTTTCAACCCCAAGTTCGACCGCGAACTGGTCAAACAGCTTCGGGACGCTCGTGGCGAACCCAATTGGCCCTACGCGGTGTGGATGCTGCAGAAGGGAGCAAACTGGCGGCATCCGCATGGACCAGAATCAGGCCTCGTCGACAAGCAGAATCATCCAGTCGTTCATATCGCTTGGCCCGATGCCGTGGCATACTGCGAGTGGGCTGGCAAACGTCTGCCAACCGAAGCGGAATTCGAGTACGCCTCGCGCGGCGGCTTGCAACAGCGTGAATATCCCTGGGGAGACAAGCTGCAAGATGGCGATCAGTGGCCGCTCAACATCTGGCAGGGTGAGTTTCCTGAAGAGCACAACGTCCGTGACGGATTTGAACTCACTGCTCCAGTAAAGACGTTTCGTCCGAACCGCTACGGCTTGTTCGACATGTCCGGCAATGTTTGGGAATGGTGTGCCGACTGGTATCAGCCAAAATACTACTCAGAGAGCCCTCGTCGGGATCCGCTTGGACCGCGAGACAGTTTCGATCCCAACGAACCGGGGCTACCCAAGCGAGTGCAGCGTGGCGGTTCGTTCATGTGTAACGCGAATTATTGTCTCGGCTACCGCTGCGCTGCCCGGATGAAGGGTGAGCCCACCTCCGGAGCCTTCCACTGCGGATTTCGCTGCGTCCTCTCGCCCAGCGACTACGATGCCTTTTCGAATGCTCCCGCGCAACAATCCGCAACGACTCGTTGAGTACAATCCTCCAATGCCTGAATCACACGCCGCAACAGTCGACTTTGCTCATGCCGACATTGGGATCGTGTGTGCGTTGCCGATCGAGTTGAACGCATTGATGGACCGTTGCCAGAAGGTCAAGAAATACACGGGGGGCGACTTCACGTTTCGAGGCGGGCTGTACGATGGCATCCGCATTGCCATTGTGGAATCGGGTATGGGCTTCGCGCGAGCCCGACGCGCGACACAAGCGATGCTCGAAGGGCACTCGCCTCGATGGCTGTTGTCATGCGGCTTTGCCGGAGCCTTGCAGGCCGGCATTCCGGTAGGATCGATCCTCGTCGCCGATTCCATCGTTGATCAGCACGGCCAGAGTTTGCAAATCGATTTGCAAATGCCGGCTGATCCAGCACGCGGCCTGTTTGTCGGCCGGCTGTTGACTGCGGACAACATCGTCCGCACTGTCGAATTGAAACGGCAGCTTGCTGAGCAGTATTCGGCCCTCGCGGTCGATCAGGAAAGCCTCGCCGTCGCGCAAGTGGCTCGCGAGCACAAGACGCGATTTCTGGCGGTGCGAGTCATCAGTGACGACCTTTCTTCCGATTTGCCCCCGGAGATTTTGAGCATCGTGGGCGCGACCGGCAGCGTGCGATTCGGAGCGGCGGTGGGCGCTCTGTGGAAGCGTCCGTCCGCCGCAAAAGACATGTGGCGATTGCGCGAGCAAGCTCAATCCGCCGCGAAGCGACTCGCGACCTTCCTGGACGGCGTCGTCATTCAGTTGCATGCGGCCACGAAAAGTGACTCGGACACAAGATGACTTCGACTCACCAGCGTCCCATCACCGTGTGCAGGCTGTTGATTTTCGAGACTTTCGGAACACCCAGTTCAATGTGCGGCGTCTGAGCGGCCAGTCCATAGAAAGTGCGCGGAACCGGCGAGTACTCGGCACGCATGCCACTTGGAATGACTGCACCAGATCGAAGTCGGACGCTCGCGGTTTCCATCAAGCTTTCGTGGTGCTGCCAACTGGCTGTGCCGTAAAGGTGGTACTTTGGTGCGCCTCCCCAATAACTGGAAGAGGGAGATCCGGTAGTCGCAAGGCCAGCCGGTCGCTCCAGCGGATGTCGTTGCAATGCGGTGCTGACCTCCTTGAGTTCGGCTTCGGTCGCAGGTTGCAGATCGATGCTCGCTCCCGCTGGCACACTCTTACCGACGAACAATTGACCCTGTTCGTTGACCACGACCAGCGGCTCAAAGCCCCATTCAAACCCATTTGCGACGGTCAGCTTGTCGGGGCCCGAAGAGGTCACTTCCAAGCGACCACGCTCAGTGCGATGACCGACCGTCAAAAACTGCGTGCGCGTTCGCGATCGCAGCCAGCCCGACGTGAGATTCTGCGAGTTGGTCCAATCCACTTGGCCGGACTCAAACTGTTCATTTTCCGGCCAGATCGGGTACACGGCAGTGTCGCGAGAGAATTGCATACCCGCCGAGGGGGCTTGTCCGGCATACAGGCTGAGCCGACTAAACGTCACCGCCGATTGCGCGGTTTGATCGACGAACGTCAGACTTCGGCAGCGAGCCTTCACGCTGAAGCCGTGAGCGACGATCGTGTAGCCAAACAATACCAAGCTAGTCATCAACGCCACGCTAGGAATCGTGAGCAGCAGCAGATGAAGCTGCTTTCGGCGTGCCAGAACGAAATAGTTCAGCGGGCCAATCACCACGGCAAAGATCGTGATCAACACCAGAAACATCACGATCGGCACGCCACCAACGCCAGGAATCAGGAACAGCAAAAAGTCGCTCGTTCCCGTGCGAGCGGACTCGCCATGCCGCTTGCCCCAATCCCATCGTGGCAGGCCACCGATCGATTTCAACAGCCAAAACCAATCCTGAGCCGTGCCGGGAAACGGTTGACCGCGAAACAGAGCCAGCTTGCCGAATCCGACGTCAGCCACGCGAAACGGCATCACTTCGCGCGACCATTCGCCAGGAGCAGCCGTCGGAGTACTGATGGTGGTCGTGCCTCCACTGGTATCCTGATGCACGATCTGAGCGACATCACGATCGGCAAGCTGCGGCTCAGCCCAAGACCAAGCGCCGGCGGAATCGACATCGCTGATCAGCAACTTGGCGGGTGCGCCGCTGGCGGATTCCCAATCACCGGCAGCCGTCACAAGCAATGTTCCGCCGCATCGTGTCCATTGAATCAGAGCTGCCTGAGTTCCCTTGGGAAGTTTGTTCAATTCAGTGAGCGGGATTGAAACGATGTCGAGACCGCTGTAGTCGATCCACGAACTGGGCAAGGAATTCGAGGGCAGCGCGACACAATTTGATGTTCGATAACCGCCGTGATAGACCCCTCCGCTGGTGCTCGCCCCGCCGGAGGTGTGACGAAATGTGGTCGCACCATCTTCAAACGCTTGTAGGTCGACGACTCCGGGAGCGACCACCAGCAGGCCAGGGAGTCCCAACTCGTAAATGTTCGCTTCCGGGAGGCCGACGCTGTGTTTCATGTTTTCCAAAACGCTACCGGACTCTTCGACACGGAATTGGGCACTGTTCGAGAGGTTGACCATCGGCACTGACAGCGTGATGGCCAACGTCGCATTCTGTGGCACCTCGATCGTCTGCCGCACACCAACGACCGACTGGTACGTTTTGGCGATGCGAAACGTCAGCGTGCGATTTGGGCCACGATTCACCACGCGCACTCGCACCGGGCAATATCCGCCCTGGCCACAACCGGCCCACCGCGAATCGACATCAACCTGCAAGTCATGACCGACCAGCGAAAACGACTCACCAGATGCCTGCGCTGGCAAGACCGAGCAATGTGCAGCGGCCAACAACAGTCCAATGGCTAATGACCAACGGCTGAAGAGTAACAAACAATTCGTGTGATGCATCATGCTCTCACATCCGCAGGAAGCTGGTGAGCCACTTCGGCGACACGGCTGGTCAACAGGTCCACCATTTTGGGGGGCGTCCAACCTTCTAATCGCGCCGAATAGTCCAGGATCAGCCGGTGTCCGAGCACGCACGGCGCAACCTTGTGAACTTCGTGAAAACCAACATTTGGTTTGCCGGACAAAAGAGCTGCGGCGCGACTGGTGTTCGCCAGCGCGATCGCAGCACGCGGCGATGCCCCGTACTTCACGAACTTCTTGACCTCATCGGGAGAGTCCGGCCGCTGCGGATGCGTGGCGGTAACCAACCGAGCGATGTAATTCGAGACCGCCTCGGGCAAGTGTACTCGGTCGGTCAAATCGAACAGTCGCGAGAGTTCCATGCCGGACATGACCTCAGCAAGAGTCGGTGCCTGTCCCCGTTTCCGCGTGCTGATGATTTGCTGAAGCGTCTCGCTGCTGACTCCGTGCACGATGATCTTGAACGTGAAGCGATCGACTTGAGCTTCGGGGAGCGGGTACGTCCCTTCTAACTCGATCGGGTTCTGAGTTGCCAGCACGAAGAACGGCTGCGGCAGCGGGTGCGTCTCCCCCATCACAGTCACGCGGTGTTCCTGCATCGCTTCGAGCAGAGCGGACTGAGTCTTCGGCGTTGCGCGGTTGATTTCGTCCGCCAGCACCAGGTTGGCGAAGATCGGACCGAGATGAAACACCAGCTTGCGGCTTCCATTCCGATCTTCCAGGATCGGTGAACCAACGATGTCGCTGGGCAGCAAATCCGGAGTGAATTGCAAGCGCCGCGACGAAAGCCCCAACAGCGCGGACAACGATTTGACCAACTCGGTCTTACCCAACCCCGGCAGTCCTTCCAGCAGGATATGCCCGCGAGCCAAAAGACAAATGACGACCTGCTCGATCAACTCCTGTTGTCCCAAGATCGCGGAATTGAGTCCGTCGATCAGACGTTGCAGCAGTTGTTGAGCTTCCGCGACTTCGGAGGGCGTCAGAAGCGGGTCTTTGGCAGGTGCGTCCGTTGGCAAGATGCAGCTTTCTGGAAGTCGAACTCGAGGTGCTACTTCTTCTGGGAAAAATAACTCTTCACGGCATTGCGATGTCGCGGACGGACATTGCGATTCCAAGCTTCGTTGCCGGAGACCGCTTCGTTCGGCCGAGCGATATTTCGCGGAGCTACATCCAGCGGCTTGACCTCCGGAGAGGCGGCGGTGACCGACAAGATTTCGTCACGCGGTTTGTCGAGATACCCCGGCGGCAGAATCGTCTCCTTGAATTTCGTTCCCTGCGAACTCGACATGTCTCCAAACTCGAGATCCCCGTGTCCCGGCCCCTCAGTCACGCCACCTTTTCCCGCTCGATTGTGCATTTTCGCATCTCGACCGAGATGCTTGCCGGTGCCCAGTCAGGTGCCGCCGGGCTTCTTGCATTCTTCGCAGTCGGGGTTGTTGCACTTCTCGCATTTGGCTCGCAGGTCGGCGAGCTTCAGAGATTCCTTATCGAGGAAATTTTGCAATTCCTCCGCCAGTGCTTCACGCTCGGCGGCGTCCTGAGGCAGTTTGAACTGACCCGACCTCGCCATTTCGCCAAGCTTGGCTTGCATCGCCGGGGACAACTTGCCAAGCGATCCACTTTTCGCCAACTCTTGCATCGCCTTCGCGACTTCCTCTTCTAGTTGCTGCAATTGCTCGTCTGAGAGCTTGGTCTCGCCGGACTGTCCGAGCTGAGTGAGAGCCTCGCTCAGCGCGGCTAGCGAGTCGGCTGCTTGCAACATCAGATTGGACTGGTGTTCGAGCTTGGCCTTCAACCGCTCTTGCAGTGCATCGACCGTCTCCCATTTTTCATGGGTCAGCGGCCGTTCTTTGATCTCGTTGGCCAACTTTTGCATCTCTTCTTTGAGCTGTTCACTCTCTTTCTCTTCGGGCTTGATGACCTCGGCCTCTTCGAGTTGCTGCATGAATTCTTCCAGCCGCTGCATTGTCTGCTGACTTACGGCCCCTTCGACCACCGGCTCGTGGATGTCTCGCAATGGCACAAAGCAGGTTGCGACGGCGAACACAATCGGCAGGATCAGCACGCGAACAAACCGCACCGGACGCAGTGTCGGCAATGCCCGCCGCCACAGCGATTCGAGTTGCGGCAATCGAGCCTTCCACGCCGCACCGGGAAGTTCGCTCAGCGTCATCAGCAATCCGCCCGCCGCCAGCTTTTGATCGAGCATCGCGACCGCATCCTGACGGCTCAAGCGTCGTCGTCGAGACACCCACCACGCCACGCCGGTCACAGGAACGCTCGCGGCCACCAGCCACAAGACATGCGGCCAGAGATTCGGCCAGCGCAACTTCACCGCCAGCACCGCGACACCGAACACGAAACAGAATCCCGCCAGCCACTCGGCCGCGTCACGCAGAAATTCTCCGACGCTGATCCGACGCACATAGCGTTGCACCCAACGATCAAATTCCGGCATGACCGCCTCCGATCAAGATTTGACAGAGAGATTCTATCCAGCCGCTTCGTCCGTGCGAGTGATTTCTTGGCAGATCGCTATGCTATCGTAAGGTGGCCGATGTGTCTCGCGGCGGTCTGCTGGCGACGGACGCGAGACGCATCCATTAAGAACAAAGGGCTTCCGATGCGTGAGCGCACCGGCAAGAAAAAAACTCGACTGGAGACGTGGCTGAAATCAGCGACGACTCCGGTATTTTTGGTCTCGGCCTCTCGCCGTGTATTGTTCTTCAACGCCGGTTGCCAGCAACTGACCGGCTGGACGGCGGATGAAATCGTCGGCGAAATGGTTGAGTTCGCGTCAGATGCCGAGCCGCAATCCATCCGCGAATTGGCGACCGCTTTGTGCCCTCCGCCCGATTGCCTGGCGGGAAAAGAACTCGAAGTACCTGTCTACATCCCCAACAAATCTGGCCCCTCCTCGGGGAAGCTCATCCGTTTCATTCCGGTGAATGAAGCGAATGACCGAGTTACCAGCGTTCTGGGAATCATCTCGCCGTTGCCAATCCCAGCAGCCTCGCAATCGACATCGCTCGCGTTGCGATATCACGCTGAACTGTCGACGTTGCGTTGGTCACTTCGGCAGCGGTACGGATTGAAAACCGTGATTGCCCGCAGTCCGGCAATGCGACGAGTTCTTGACCAAGTCAACGTCGCGCGCGGTACGACAGTTCCAGTCCATTTCATGGGGCCGCGCGGTGTCGGCAAAGAGCATCTCGCGCGAGCGATCCATCAGGAAGACGAGTCCAAAGTTGGCCCGTTCGTACCGCTCGACTGCCGCGAGTCCCCCTTCTCGCTGTTGCAAACTTTGAAACGACTGCTGCACCCTGAGGCCGAAGACGTCCCCGTCGGAGCATTGCTGCCCCGCACATTGTTCCTGACTGACGTGGATGCCTTGCCCCGCGATCTGCAGGAACGATTGCTGGCTGAGTACGGTGCCGAAGGTTCCAGCGTGACGCGGCGCATCTCATTACCCCGCTTGATGTCTTCGAGCACAGAACGGCTGCAAGACGCTGTCGAGGACGAGCGACTGCTCCCTGCGTTCTTCTTCCTGCTGACGACGTTGACTATCGAAGTTCCCACGCTGCGTGAGCGAGACGACGATTTAATTCCGTTGGCTCAAGCTTTCCTCGAATCACAGAACCGCAACGCCGACCGACAAATCGGAGGCTTTGCCGATCTCGTCTGGCCGCAACTGCGAGAGTACGCCTGGCCAGGCAACCTCGATGAGTTGGCGCTCGTCGTTCAGGAAGCTCGCTCGAACTGCTCTGCGCCGGTCATCGGCCTGTCGGACCTGCCACTTCGATTTCGCGCCGGCCTGGAAGCACAATCAGTCGGTCTACCGCAACGCGCGCTCGACGAACCGCCAATCCCACCGTTGGAAGAGCATCTCGCCGCCATCGAACGGGATCTCATCCGCCGTGCGCTTCTCAAAGCCAAGCGGAATAAAACGCTGGCCGCGAAGTTGCTCGGCATCCCTCGACCAGTGCTGTATCGCCGCATGGAAGCGCTTGAGATGCGAGACGACGAACTCTGAGTCACTCGCCACCAAGCAGTCGGACGAGCGGACCGACTAATCGCTCAAACGCACGCGCACGATGACTGAGGTGCTGCTTCACGGTCGAGCTCAGCTCGCCGAATGTGAGGTGATATTCCGGGATCAGAAAGTACGGGTCGTAGCCGAAGCCGTTTGTCCCGCGCGGCTCGCGAATGATCCGCCCCCGACACGTCGCCTCAACGGTCAGTCGGATCGCCCCCGTCGGATCAGAGATCGCCGCGTGACTGAGATACTGCGCACCGCGCCGCTCGTCCGGGACATTGGCCAGTTCGGCGATCAGCTTGGCGTTGTTCTTCTCATCAGTCGCCCCCTCGCCACTGAAGCGAGCTGAGTAGACACCCGGCGCACCGTTGAGCGCATCGACCATCAGCCCGCTGTCCTCGCCGAGCACCCAGCAGTTCAAATGCCGAGCGGTCTGCGTCGCCTTCTTCGCCGCGTTGGACGAAAAGGTCTCGCCATCTTCAACGACTTCAGGCACATCCGGAAAATCGGTGACGCTCAACACCTCAATCCGATGCGGTACAAGCAATTCTTCAATCTCCCGCCGCTTCTTCGCGTTGCGGCTGGCAACAATCAAACGAGGATGACTCATGGATGAGACCAACTCCGCGGAGAAAGAGTGACATTGCCGACCTGTTCGACCGTGAATGGTGACGCAGATTCGCACTTCTGGCGAGCCAGCCGTAGATTAAAGTTGTGACGTGCTCCGCTTGGGTGACACGCCCAGAGCAACGCGATGGGCGTGGCGAT
Organism: Planctomycetota bacterium; assembly: GCA_016872645.1. Lineage (GTDB taxonomy): Bacteria > Planctomycetota > Planctomycetia > Planctomycetales > Planctomycetaceae > SXKJ01. The sequence continues at coordinate 56,828 of VGZH01000034.1, forward strand.
TCGACCTCCCCCCCCATAATCCTCTTGTTGGTCAATCGCACCGCCAGGATGGCCTGAACGAATTTAGAGATTTTTCACGGCTCGGAAGTGGTCTGGCGGTGTTCGATGGACCACGGTCTTCTACTTGGAGGACTCCATGAACGCGAATCACTTCATCGTCTGGCTGTTGATGACATGTCTCTTTTGCGACGGAAACGTGACCGCTCAAGAGCGATCGGTCAGCGGCAACACGTCGCGCGAATCGGCGGTGCGTCCGGACGGGACACTGGATTTGAATCAACTCTGGAGTCGCGGCCGGGCTGTCGGCGATGCCCCAGTACGGTTCAAACATTCGCCGATGCGGTTGGAAGACGTTGAGCGGATTACGCCGTATGGCCTGATGATTGGCGGGCATGTTTGTCCGATCGATCATGGTTACTTTTATCCCAAGCCGCTCCGGCCGGGGCAGCCGCAGTTTGATGTGTTTGCTCCGGCGGACGGATTCGTCGTGATGATCGGACATCGCACGCAATTGACCGGCTCGTCGGAGCGGCAGCGCGAGTACGACGACTATGCGCTGCACATCGAGCACTCGGCGACCGTCTACACGTTTTACGATTTGCTCACGCAGCTTGATCCGGCGATCTTAAAGGAGATCGACCAGGCGACCCGCGACCGGTTCACCCGGAAGCAAATGGGACCGCCGATCCAAACGCGAATCCCCGTGAAAGCGGGACAGGTGGTCGGCAAGGTCGGCGGGCGGTCGTTGGACATCGCTGTCATCGACACGAACACGCGGCTGAAGGGGTTTCTCTCGCCGAAGCTTTACGGGCATTACGCCTGGCGAGTTCACGTCGTTGATCCGTTTGATTACTTCGACGAGCCGCTCAAGAGCCAGTTGCTGAAGCTCAACCCGCGCACGGCCGCGCCGCGCGGCGGCAAGATCGACCATGACATCGACGGCCGCTTGGCCGGAAATTGGTTCCGCGAGGGAAGCGGCGGCTATCCCGGCGACCGCCGCGATCCGCGCGGCTATTGGATGGGGCATCTGGCGTTCGCGTACCACCACGTCGACCCGTCAGTCGTGATCGTTTCGATCGGCGACTTCGATGGGAAGCCGCGCCAGTTCGCCGTCGTCGGCAACGGTCCCGCCCCGGCAAACATCTCGGCCAAAGAGGGCCTCGTGAAGTACGAACTCACCTACGCACCGTTCAACAGCAACGGCACGCCGATCGAACTCCCGCCGCAGATGCGCGGAGTGCAGGGAGTGCTGCTGGTCCAACTT
>VGZH01000035.1 GCA_016872645.1 Planctomycetota bacterium
CCTCTATTCGTGGTTTCTCGATTAGGTGTAGCCTACGAGTCGTTTGATTCGGAAAGCGTTTTGTTGTGATAGGCGAATTTGGAAGGCTCGAGCTTGCTCCGCTTTTGTCTAATCGCTGCTGCGTGTGTCTCTGGATTGAGTGGCTGCCATCCGGCATTCACTCGCGTCCCGGACCTCGTTCCGCGCACGCTTGAACAGGACAAGGCGCTTTGGAGCTACCACAACCCATTCCCGGATGAAACGGTCGCTCCGTCGGTCGATCACCGGCCGGCCGGTTCCGAATTGCAGCGCACGATGCCGCGACAGGCGATCGAAAAGGACTCGATGACGTTTTCTCCTCGCGGAGCATTCGATCCGCCTCGGCCGGAAGCACGGCTGAATCCCAAGACTGCAAACGTCGTCCAGCCGTGATAATCGAGCGAAAACCACAGATTTCACACGCTTGTCAAGGGCTTTGGTCGAAAGATCACCTTTCGACCCACCGAGGTGACTGTTACACTCCCCGCCCCTTTGAGCCGCCTCGGTTTGGCCCACCCGTTTCTTTTTCTCCGACTGAACTGATTCGAAATGTCTCCGTCAGCGACCTTGGATCGCCCGCACTCCGTGTCTTCACTCACGCATACAACTCCGCACGGTCACACACACATGCCCAAGCCCGGCCATGCACCTGGGCCGGAAGCTCCGCAACGTCGCGGCGACATCCGCAACATCGCGATCATCGCGCACGTTGACCACGGCAAGACAACGCTCGTCGACGCGCTGCTCAAGCAGAGCGGCCAGTTCCGTGATTCCGAACTGCGTGAAACGATGCTCGACTCGAACGATCTCGAGCGTGAGCGTGGTATCACGATTCTCGCGAAAAACATTGCGGTAAACTACAAGGGGGTGAAGATCAACATTATGGACACTCCCGGCCACGCCGATTTTGGCGGCGAGGTCGAACGAGTGCTCGGCATGGCCGACGGCGTGCTGATCCTGGTCGATGCGTTTGAAGGCCCGAAGCCACAGACGCGATTTGTCACGCAAAAAGCGTTCGAGCGTGGACTCAAGCCAATCGTCGTGGTCAACAAGATTGATCGTGCGGAAGCTCGGCCGCACGAAGTGCTCAATGAAGTCTTCGACTTGTTCGTGGAACTCGGGGCGAATGACGACATCCTCGACTTCCCGTATGTGTTCGCTTCGGGACGAGAAGGCTACGCGAGCGATGACCCGAAGGCTCGGTCGGGTGACGTGCAACCGTTACTCGACAAGGTGCTGGAGTTTGTTCCCGGACCGGTTGTCGATCCCGACAGCCCGTTGCAGGTGATGGTGACCACGCTCGATTGGTCCGACTACGTCGGCCGAATCGCGACCGGCCGCATCGTCAGCGGCAGCGTGGCGACCGGCCAAAAGATCGCCGTGATGAAGGCCGATGGCAAAGCGCTCAACGGTGAAGTCACCGAGGTTCATTTGTTTGACAAACTCGGCCGCGTGAAGACCGAGAACGCTGAAGCGGGCGACATCGTGGCCTTGATCGGCCTGCCCAACCCGGAGATCGGCGACACGGTTTGCGATCGCTTCAATCAACGGGCCTTGCCACGCATCAGCGTCGATGAGCCGACGTTGTCGATGTTGTTCACAATCAACGACTCGCCGTTGGCCGGCAAGGACGGTGGCAAGTTTCTGACCAGCCGGCACATTCGTGATCGGCTCGACCGGGAACTTGAGCACAACGTCGCGTTGCGAGTCGAAGAGGCGGACTCGAAGGAAAAATTCCTCGTCTCTGGCCGGGGCATTTTGCATCTCTCAGTGCTGATCGAAACGATGCGCCGCGAGGGTTACGAACTTTCGGTCGGCAAGCCGCAGGTCATCATCAAGACCATCGACGGCAAGAAACACGAGCCGTTTGAGACGCTGACAATCGACGTCCCCTCTGAATACGTCGGAGCCGTGATGGAACCGACCTGCACACGCCGCGGTCAACTGATCGACATGACCGCCAGCGACAATGGCATCAGCCACCTGACGTTTTCGATCCCCGCTCGCGGCCTGATCGGCCTGCGAACGCGGCTGCTCAACGCCACGAAGGGAGAAGCGGTCATTCATCACCGCTTTGAATGCTTCAAGCCCTGCGAAGGTGAGGTCCCGCACCGTCCCAATGGCGTGTTGATCAGCCAGGAGAATGGCAAAGTGGTCGCCTTCGCGATGGGCAAGCTGCAAGAGCGAACCGACTTGTTCGTGAAACCGGGCGACGAGGTCTACGAAGGGATGGTCGTCGGCGAGAACTCGCGAGACAACGACATGGTGGTCAACCCGATCCGCGAGAAGAAGCTGACCAACATGCGAGCTTCCGGCAGCGACGAGAACATCATCCTCAAACCACCCCGCGATATGTCGCTGGAAATGGCCCTCGAGTACATCGAGGACGACGAGTACGTCGAAGTTACACCGAAGACCATTCGCCTGCGGAAGGTGGTGCTATTGGAGTCAGATCGCAAGCGGTTGCGGTTGCGGTAGTCAAATGCCATTGAACCACGAAGGCACAAAGGCACGAAGAGGATTGTGATCCTGCGTGCCTTTGTGCCTTTGTGGTTTCTGAGTTCTTGCTTCAAAATGAGTTGATCATGGCTTTCTTCGAAAAATTGAAAGCGGGCTTGGCTAAGACCAAGCAACTGCTGCAAACCGACATTCGCGACCTGCTCAAGGCAGGCGAGATTCTCGACGAGCCGAAACTCACCGAATTCGAAAAGCGCCTGCTGCGCACCGACATGGGAGTCGCCGCGGCTGACGCGATCATGGACGAACTGCGAGCCAAACATCTCGGCCGAACTGTCGTGCTCGACGACATCTGGCAGACAGTCAAAGACAAGCTGAAGTCGCTGCTGCGAGGGGACGGCAACTCCAATTGGGATTCTGAGAATCCGCTCTCGCCCTTGAAGCTCTCGTCGACGAAGCCGTCAGTGATTCTCGTTGCCGGCGTCAACGGAGCCGGCAAGACAACGTCGATCGCGAAGCTCGCCAAGCTGCTGATTAGCACCGGGAACTCGGTAGTCCTCGCCGCTGGCGATACGTTCCGCGCAGCGGCCGTCGAGCAACTGACTCTCTGGAGCCAACGGCTTGGCTGCGACATCGTCACAAAGCCGAGCGGCACCGATCCCGCCAGCGTTGCCTTCGTCGGCTGCGAACAGGCACTCAGCACCGGTAAGGACGTCGTCATCGTCGACACCGCCGGCCGGCTGCAAACCTCGCAAAATCTGATGCAAGAACTGACGAAAATTCATCGGGTGATCGGCAAAAAAATCCCTGGCGCGCCGCACGAGAGCTTGCTGGTGCTCGACGCGACCACTGGCCAGAACGGGCTCAGTCAGGCCAGGAATTTTTCCGACGCCACGCAATGCACCGGCCTGATCCTCGCGAAGCTCGACGGCACTGCCAAAGGGGGAGTCGCCGTTGCGATCCGTCAGCAAATGGGAATCCCGGTGAAGTATGTGGGAGTCGGCGAAGGGATCGACGACCTGCAAGTCTTCAGCCCCGACAACTTCGTCGACGCGCTTTTCGCGTGAACGTTGTTCGTTGCAAGTCGCGGAAGCCATTTCAAGACCAGCCCGACGCGCCAGCGAGTGATTGTCCTTCCTGTGTTTGACCAGTTGCTGGCCCTGCGTGCTCGTTTGCAAACCAGGCTACGCTGTCAGTTCTAACGTGCTCCACAGGCTGGGGTCGTACGAAAACGGAAAGCTGGCGTCGACGGTCAGTGTTTGATCGCCGAGTTCGCTGTCCCGAATCTCGTAGAAGAATCCGAGCTTCGTCGGCGTTCCCGCCTCGCGATCGGCGGCCGGATCGAAGCCTTGAAGCTGTTCGCGCCCCAGCCATGCGTCGAGCCGATAGCGGTCCGAAAGAATTTCGGCGTTGACCAGCAAACTCCCTTTTGCGGCGAGCGGTGTCAGCTCGCGAGCTTGTGCGATCGGCAATTGGATCCCGAATGGCTGTTCGCCATCCCGGCCGCCACCCGTCGGAGCAAAACAGAAGTGATGACAATAGCGGCTGGCTCGGTGGATGGACTGCGTGTTGCGTGTGTCGATCCAAAGCTGCAAGCCGTCAGGCATCGTCGGCGTCCGTTCTTCGGCGGCGGGTGCCTGTTTCTTGCCGTGCACGAGCACACTGAAGGCGAGGCCATCGTCGTTCCATGCCGCTCGTAGTTCGCCAAAGGGTCGCACTCCGCGCAGTTCGCTGAGATCCGGCAACGCAAAGTCGGCCGAAAGGTCGAATAATCGCTTGCCGCGCCTGGGCAGGCTGTCACTGCGCCGTACGGGGAGAGAGAAGCGAAACAGAAATGGATGCGGGATGACTTCAGTCATGGTGATGTAAGGAGAGTATCGCCATCGTCCTCGATCGACTACAGATTCGAGCCGCCATGTCTGCCGACGCTCAATCACTGAATTCGCCTGTCGGGCACATCCGCGTGCGCGGTGCTCGCGTGCATAATTTGCAGAACATCGGTGTCGACATTCCTCGGCAACGGCTGACGGTCCTCACAGGAGTCAGCGGCAGCGGCAAGAGTTCGTTGGCGTTCGATGTGATTCATGCCGAAAGCCAGCGGCGATACCTCGAAAGTCTCTCCGCCGAAACACGGGCGCGTGTTGGCGCGTGGCAACGGCCCGACGTCGACGTCATCGACGGGTTGCCGCCGACAATCAGCGTTGGGCAGTCCGCGGGATCAGCCTCACTTCGAAGCACACTGGCGACGACGACGGAGATTCTGGATTACCTGCGGCTGTTGTTTGCTCGTTGCGGAAAGGCTCACTGCCCCAAGTGCAGCCAACCGCTGTCGGCTCGCAATCCACAGGAGATCGTCCAACAAATCCTCGCGCTGGAAGAGGGGCGAAAGGTGATGATTCTCGCTCCGTTGGTTCGCGGCAAGCGGGGAGCACATCGCGACGTCTTCGAGACGATCGCGAAGGCTGGATTCGTGCGTGCTCGCGTGGATGGCGAACCGGTCGAAGTGTCTCAGCCCCCGGCGCTCGTAAAAACGAAGTCGCACACGATCGAGGCGATTGTCGATCGGGTCGTCGTGAAGGCTGGCTTACAGGCTCGGCTGCGCGAGTCGGTGGAACTGGCCCTCAAACACGGAGACGGGACGGTCATCCTGTGCGAGCAGTCGGCCGACGGCTGGCAGGATCACGCCTATTGCAGCCGCTTCGCCTGTGCCGACTGCGGCGTCAGCTTCGCCGAACTCGAACCTCGCACCTTCAGTTTCAACAGCCCTCACGGCGCGTGTCTGAGTTGTCGCGGTCTCGGAGTTCGCGTGGCGGATGAAACTGATTTCGACACGATCTCCGCACGGCAAAGCGAGCGGCAAGAACTGTGCGCCGACTGCGGAGGTGCGCGGCTGAATCCGTTTGCGCGAGGCGTACGATTTCGAGGGATCACGCTACCGGAACTGCTCGGAAAAACGGTCAGCGAGGCGAGACGGATTCTGTCGGAATGGGAGGCTTCCGTCGCTTCGATTGAGACTGCGGAGGATCGTGTTCTCAGGCGGACGCTGCCGGCGATTCGGAGTCGGCTCGATTTTCTGATTCGCGTCGGCGCGGATTACCTCACGCTGGATCGTCCGACGCGGACACTCTCCGGCGGTGAGTTCCAACGAGCACGACTTGCCGCGTGTCTGGGTTCCGGATTGGTCGGAGCCTGTTATGTGCTCGACGAACCGACGGTCGGACTGCATCCGAAAGACACAACCGCGATGGTCGACGCGCTGCACGATCTGCGCGATCAAGGGAACACGCTGCTGGTCGTCGAGCACGATCCCGATGTCATGCGAAACGCGGATCACCTGATCGACCTCGGCCCCGGAGCAGGTGTGGACGGCGGCCAAGTCATCGCATGCGGTTCGCCCAGCGAAGTCGTGGCGAACGCAGCATCGGTGACGGGACGGTATATCGGTCAGACGCTCTTGTTCGACCACGGACGGGTAAGAGTGCCCATCGAACGAAGGAGCCACGAATCAACTTGGCTCACACTGGCGAATGTCTCAGTTCATAACCTGCGTGATGTTTCGGTGCGGATTCCGTTGCAGGCGTTGACAGCGATCACCGGAGTCAGCGGATCGGGTAAGACGTCGCTTGTGCATCATGCACTCGTGCCGCAGGTTCTGGAAACGCTGGCCCGACGCGCGAGCGAGAGATCACGATTGGGGCAACGCGGCGACCACTCGCTGGCGCTTCGTACTGGTGAGGAATTTGGAGCCATCACGCGTCTGATCGAGGTGACGCAGTCGCCATTAGGGCGGACTCCGACGTCAAATCCGGCGACGTATTCCGGCATCTGGGACGAAGTCTGCAAGCTGTACTCGCAAACGCGCGAAGCCAAGCTTCGAGGCTTTCGCGCCAGCCGGTTCAAGTTCAATTCCCCCTCCGGCCGCTGCGAGGCTTGTCGCGGGCGTGGGGTGCAGCGAGTGCGATTGCAATTGCTGCCTGATGTGTTTGTGACCTGTCCGAGCTGTCGTGGGGAGCGATTCAATTCGTCGACGCTACAAGTTCGATTTCACGGCCGGACTGTGGCGGACGTGTTGCGAATGCGAATCGACGAAGCGTCGGAACTGTTTGCCAACGTGCCGCGAGTGGCCGCCGTGCTCAAAACGTTTCGCGAAGTCGGGTTGGGCTATCTGCGGCTCGGTCAGTCGGCGACGACGTTGTCGGGGGGCGAAGCTCAACGCGTAAAACTGGCGACCGAGTTGAGTCGCGAAAATTTGGTATCGACCATGTTCGTGCTCGACGAGCCGACGACTGGCCTGCATCCGGCCGACGTCGAACGGCTGTTGAGCTTGCTGCGACGGCTGGTCGATGCGGGGCACACCGTCGTCGTCATCGAACATCATTTGGAACTTATCGCTCAGTCCGACTGGTTAATAGACCTCGGTCCGGACGGCGGCTCGCGCGGCGGACAGATTGTGGCCGAAGGATCGCCAGCGGAGGTCGCGGCGCGCGGCATCGGGTACACCGCACTCGCATTGGCGGCTGCACACTAACCCGAAGCGTCAGCGAGGGCGGGCGCATCACTCGCGTGCAAGTCCAAATCTCTGAAGCGTTCGCCCTCGCTGACGCTTCGGGTTAGTACGACGCGAGACATTGCTTGATGGCGAATTCGACCGGCAGGTCGGTGCGCAGCACAGCGAAGTCGATGCTCAGGTCGCGGCATTGTCGGCGCAACGATTCGCGATGGCTGATGAACTCGTGCTGGTATGCGGTCCGCAGGAGTCGCGGCTCGGTAGGCAGATCGGTCCAGCCTTCCAGCCCGTGGAACAGTGTCGGATCGTCGAACGGAAAATCCTCTTCGGCGGGATCGACGATTTGCCAGACGCGAACGTCGTGTTTGCGATGCCGCAGTCGCTTCAGGCCGAGCATCAGCGAATCGGGATTCGCGAAGAGATCGCTGAGCACGACCACGACGCCGCGCTGGACGAGGCGTTCGGAGAGGTCGGCAAAGAGAGACGAGAGCTGAGCGTCGAGAGTTGAGAGTTGAGGCTGCGGTTCGACTCTCGACTCTCGACTCTCAGTTTTCAGCTTCGTCGTTTCGAGGACGTGCGAAATCTGTTTCCAGTGGCCGGCATGGCTGCCGGGGCGGACGGCTTGGTCGATCTCGCGGTCAAACGTGATCAGGCCGATCGCGTCTTGCTGTTTCACGACGACATAGCTGATCGCAGCAGCGATGTGCTTGGCAAATTCCAGTTTCGATAGTGGCGCGGCATCGGAGCGGTACGACATCGACTCGCTGGCATCGAGCAAGACGTGGCAGGCGAAGTTAGTTTCTTCCTCGAACTGCTTGACGAAAACACGATCGCTGCGGCCGTAGACTTTCCAGTCGACGTAACGCAGATCGTCGCCGGGAGCGTACTCGCGGTGCTCGGCAAATTCGGCGGCGAAGCCGTGAAAGGGGCTGCGATGTGCTCCCGTGACCGCCCCTTCGACGGTGCCGTGAGCGTGCAGCGCCAGCCCTTCAAGCTTGCTGAGCGTTCGCGGATCGAAATACGGCAGGTGTTGAGCCACGACCATTCCACTTCGCCGGATCGGCCGGAACGTGCTCGATCAGCCGCCGCACCAGCGCGTCGGCCGTCAGCCCTTCGGCTTCGGCGTGAAAGTTCAAAACCAGTCGATGCCGCAGCACTGGAGCCGCGACCGCTTGCACGTCCTCCAGCGACGCGTGCGTTTGTCCGCGTAAGACTGCGCGCGCTTTCGCGCCGAGAATCAGGCACTGACTTGCTCGTGGTCCTGCCCCCCAGGTGATGAAGTCGCGCACGAAGTTCGGCGCCTCGGTCGCTTCGGCATCACCACGCCGAGTCAGTCGCGTGAGTTGCAAGGCGTAGCGGATGACATGATCGGCGATCGGAATGCGCGTCACGATCTCTTGCAGCCGAAGCAGGTCCTCATGGCCGAGCACTTTGTCGATCACGGCATGCACACCGCCGGTCGTGCTGCGGACGATGTTGAACTCCTCGTCCTCGGTCGGGTAGTCCACTTTGATTTGCAGCATAAACCGGTCGAGCTGCGCTTCGGGGAGCGGGTAGGTTCCCTCTTGCTCGATCGGATTCTGCGTGGCGAGCACAAAGAACGGCGATGGAAGCAGATGCCGTTTGCCGCCGACGGTGACTTGCCGTTCCTGCATCGCTTCGAGCAGTGCGGCTTGTGTCTTTGGCGGGGTGCGGTTGATCTCGTCGGCGAGCAGCACGTTGGCGAAGACTGGTCCCGGCAGGAAACGCAGCTCGCGGGTGCCCGACAGCTTGTCCTCTTGGATAACCTCAGTGCCGGTGATGTCGGCAGGCATCAGGTCCGGCGTGAATTGGATGCGGTTGAACGACAGGCTGAGCGTGTCGGCCAGGGTCCGAACCATCAACGTCTTCGCGAGGCCGGGTACGCCCACCAGCAGGCAATGTCCGCCGCCGAGCATCGCGATCAGCAGTTCTTCGATGACTCGGTGTTGCCCGACGATGATTTTCGACAGCTCGTGCGTAACGCGCTGGTAGCTGTCGGCCAGCTTCTGCACGGCAGCGAGATCAGAGTCAGCAGGTGGTTCCGTCGGCACGTTGAAACTCCCAGAGAGCACTTACACTACTTTTTCTTCCTCTGAGCGAACAGCCACTCGTACATCTCGCGGTCTTTGTAGGCTCCGTTCCAACTGTCGTGGCCGACGTCGGGGTACTCGGTGTACTTCGGTTTGCCGCCGGCGGCTTTCAGAGCTTCGACGATCTCGCGTGAGTGTTCTACTTTGACGGCTTTGTCCATCGCTCCGTGAAACGTCCAGGTCGGGACGTGAGCAATTGACTTGGCTTTGCTGAGATCGCAGCCTCCGCAGACCGGCACGGCGGCGGCGAATCGCTGTGGGTGACGAACGATCGCGTCCCACGATCCGTAGCCTCCCATCGACAGACCGGTGACGTACTCGCGAGTGGTGTCGATCGGGAAATCTTTTTCCAAACTATCCAGACACTGCATCACCAGAACGGCGGTTTCGGATTCCTGATCGGGAAAGACGACTTTATTCGTGGACCAATCGACGTCCGACCATTTTTTGTTGGTCGGGCACTGAGGTACGACAACAAAGCAGGGGTACTTGGCCAGGAACTCTTCCGTGGCGAATTTCTTCACGCCATGAATCAGTTGCTTCTCGTTGTCGTCACCACGCTCTCCGGCGCCGTGCAGGAACAGCACGAGGGGAATCTTCTTGCCAGGTTCAGTTTTGGCCGGCTTGAGGAAGCGGTACAAAAGCGTTTTTCCATCCGCGTTTTTGAATTGAGTCTTGGCGAATTGTTCGGCCAACTCGTCGGCTTCAAGCGATTTCGCAACGAACGCACTGTCGAACATCAAAACCAAACCAGCCAACAGCAGCCAACGGAGCGGCGACATCAGAGTTCCTTTCAAAAAGTAGAGGCAAATAGGACAGCAGCGCTCGGCACGCGTCTCCCGACCCCGCCGTTGCGTTGGACCGCAGGTCTCCCGCCTTCGAGCCCCTATCATTTTCGGGAGTGCTTCGGTGGTCTGTTCCGGCAGGGTCGGGAGACCCGCGCCGATCGAGGCGGCTGGATTGTAGCGAGCCTTTGGCTCTTGACACTCGTCCGCTACGTTACGGCACCATGAGCGACACCTCGACCAGCAGCAAATACCTGAATCGCGAACTGAGCTGGTTGGAGTTTAATCAGCGCGTGCTGGCGGAGGCTCTGGATGGCGGTGTGCCGTTGCTCGAACGAGTGAAGTTCTTGGCGATCACGGCGTCGAACCTCGACGAGTTCTTCATGGTCCGCGTCGGCAGCTTGCAGATGTTGTTGGCTCAAGGAAGCACGTCGCTCGATCCGTCGGGGCTGACTCCAGAGCAACAGCTTCACGCAATTGGTACACGCACGCATCACATGACGGTCGAGCAATACACCTGCTTTTTGCAAGACCTCGAACCGAAGTTGGCGGAGGCAGGCATCCGCCGCCGCCGAGCCGCGGACCTGACGCCGCGGCAAGTCAAGTTGGTCGAACAACTGTTCGACGACGAATTGTCGAGCGTCCTGACGCCGATCGCGGTGACGTCCTCCGACGATTTTCCGCTACTGACCACGCAGTCGCTCAATGTTTGTGTGCGGCTCGATCCGGCGAAGGGGGACGACAAGCAAGTTCCTCGTTTTGCGATCGTACCGTTCGGAAAACGGACCTCGCGATTCGTCTCGTTGCCGGCCGAGAGCGGCTACGAGTTCATGCTGGTCGAGGACGTTGTGGCTCTGCACTCGGCGAAGTTTTTCCCCGGCGAGTCGGTGCGCGAGTGTGTGCCGTTTCGGATCACTCGCAACGCCGACTTGAGCCTGCGAGAAGACCTCGCCTTCGACTTGCTGACCGAGATGGAAGAGGTCTTGGAAGCTCGGCAGACCGGAGCGTGTGTGCGGTTGGAAATCTCCGACACCGTGACGACGCCACTGTTGGCGTTTCTGCAAGACGCTTTAAAGGTCCAGAACGAATCAGTCTATGTCGTGCCGGGACCGCTGGACCTCTCCGCGTTCATGCAGCTTGGCGACCGCTCGGGCTTCGATCATCTGCGTTACGAATCGTGGCTGCCGCAGCTGTCGCCGAGCGTTGATCTGGGAAGCAGCATGTTTCAAGTTTTGCAGCGGCAAGACTTGATGCTCGTGCATCCCTACGAAAGTTTTGAGCCGGTGCTGCGACTGCTCGAAGAGGCGGCGGATGATCCGAACGTGCTGGCGATCAAACAAATTCTGTATCGGACAAGCCGCAACAGCCCCATCGTGGCCACTCTGCAACGGGCCGCCGAGAAGGGAAAGTACGTCACCGTCATCGTTGAACTGAAAGCCCGCTTCGATGAGGCTCGCAATATCGAATGGGCGAAGAGCCTGGAGCTCGCCGGCGCGCAAGTTATCTACGGCGTCAAAGGACTGAAGACGCATGCCAAATGCCTGGTCATCGTCCGCCGCGAGCCGCAGGGGATCGTCCGCTACGTCCACTTCGGGACCGGCAACTACAACGAATCGACCGCTCGGCTTTACAGCGACGTCAGCTTTATGACCAGCAACGAAGAACTCGGGGCCGACGCGACCAGCTTCTTCAACGCGATTACGGGCTACTCACAGCCGATGAAGTTCCGCCGGATCGAGATGGCTCCGCTGGGTCTGCGGCCGCGACTGCTCGAAATGATCGAAGCTGAGATACAGCGTAAAAAGCAGGGACAGAAGGGAGTGATTCTCGCCAAGCTCAATTCGCTGGTGGACCCCAAAATCATCGACGCTCTGTACGAGGCTTCGCAGGCGGGGGTGAAGATCAAGCTCAACATTCGCGGCATCTGCTGCCTGCGGCCGGGCGTCAAAGGTCTGAGCGAGAACATTTCAGTGGTCAGCATCGTGGACCGATTTCTCGAACATGCTCGGATCATGTTTTTTTACCACGGCGGGGACGAGCGAGTTTTGATTTCCTCTGCCGACTGGATGCCGCGCAACCTGGACCGACGTGTCGAGTTGCTCGTTCCGATCGAGGATCGCGCGCTGCGGACACGGTTGATGTCGGTGCTCGAAGTGTACTTCGACGACAACGTCAAAGCCCGGCGGTTGAATTCCGATGGCAGCTACTCGCGCGTCAAACAGGGGAAGAATGCTTCCCACCGTTCGCAAGAAGTTCTGTTTCGCGAGAGGTGTGAGATCGGCAGGCTCGCCGAGAATTCTCGTCGCACGATCTTCGTGCCACATCGCTCTGCAAATGGTGGCCAATGAAAACGCTGTTGCTTTTGAGACACGGTAAATCCAGTTGGACGGACGCGAGTCTCGCCGATCACGACCGCCCGCTGAAGAAACGCGGCCGGGAGGCGGCCAAACGGATGGGCCGTCTGATTAGAGAGTTGAACCTGGTTCCGGATCACATTCTGTCGTCGTCGGCAGCGCGTGCAGTGGCGACCGCTGAACTCGCTGCGAAAGAAGCGAAATGCGACGGACAAGTTGAGGTTGCTCTGTTGCTGTACCACGCTGATCCATCAGCGTTCGTCGCCGTTGTTTCGCGAGTTCCCAGTCAGTTCGAGCGTGTGCTCATCGTCGGCCATAACCCCGGTTTGGAGGATTGGCTCGATCGTCTCATCGGGCGCGTCGAAACATTTCCCACGGCGGCGTTAGCGCAGATCGAACTACCCATCGATTCCTGGCTTGATCTTTCGACGGACACTCGCGGCAAGCTGCAAGGGTTGTGGCGGCCGAAGGAGATTGCGTAGAGGTCCTGCGTTCGACTTTGCGGGGAGCTTGCTGATGCCGATTTCGGTGAAGTGCTGCGACTGCGGAAGAGCACTGAAGGCACCCGAGTCGCTGGCCGGAAAGAAGGCGAAGTGTCCCGACTGCGGCGCAGTTGTTGTCGTCCCCGATACCAAGGATGAAATTGCAACGAACGGAGCCCGGCCAAAAACGAACATTGTTGAGCTTGCCGAAGACAGAGCCGCCGTCACGTCGGATGAGATTTCTCCGCGAAAGCTTTGTCCGATGTGCGGCGAGATAATCGCTGCGGCCGCCGTGAAGTGTCGGTTCTGCGGTGAGACTCTCAGTTCCAGTGTCCGCAGCCGAGAGCGGCAAAGAACCCGAATTGCGGTGGACAATCAATTGACCGCTTCCGACATCGCGATCTGCGTGTGCTTTCCGATTGGTTGTGTGGTCGGAATTGTGGCGATGATCGCCGGGCAGCCGGCCCGCGGTCTCAAGATGGTTGGTCTGGCTTTGGTGATGCCGTTTCTCTGGGGTGCGATCGCGTCCATCTTCCGCTAGCAACTCGCCTGCGGACGTCAGTGGCTACTTAGGCCAGATCAGCACCGTGCCGTCGGAACTGGCGGTGACCATGTTGCCGGTGCGCGTGACTCGGACGGAGGTCACCGCGCCGCTGTGCGTGGTCGCTTCGCCGCGGCGGACGAGCGAAATCAAGAAGTCGGCGGCGAGCGGCGGATCGGTTTCCGCGAGGACGGCGTCCTTCTGCCAATCCCACAGACGAGCGGTGCCATCGGTGCCGCCCGTCAGCAAGCGGTCGTCATCCGGCAGGAACGAGACTGAGTTGATGCCACCCAATCCGTGTCCGCGAACGGTTGCATGCAATTGCGGCGGCTTTCCGGCAGCAGGTGTGAGATTCCAAATCCAGCCGACGCTCTCGCCGGTGCTGGCAGCTCGCCCCCCCACCGCCACGAACTGGCCGTCCCAGGAAAACGCGCCGCACAATTGATCGAAGTCCCGCTCCGACTCATCGGCACCGGTGACCGTGTTGGCCACGCGTTGTTTTGTGAATTCGAGCGACTCCGATTTCGGCGGGCCGTCCGGAGGGAAACTCCAAATTCGAGGATGCGAGTCGTTCCCGACGGTGAGCACTCGCGTGCCGTCGGCCGACCAGGTGCCGGAGCGTACCGGGCCTTCGTGACCCTTCAGTTCGTGAATCATTCGGGCGATTTTGCGATCGGGCTGCCATTCCCAGATCTTTGCCGTTTCGTCGTAGCTGGTCGTCAGAAAGCGGTACGAGCCATTCGCGGGCGAGAATTCGACACTCGTCACGAGACCTTGATGCGGATACTCGATCTTGTGCAGCGGCCGACCAAACGTAATGTGCTGTTCGTTGCCGTCAAAGATGCGGACCGATCGGCCACCGGTCACCACGAAGCGTCCGTCGGACGAATAGCCGGCCGAGAACACTGGTCCTTGCGGACGAAAAGTGACCAAGTTGGCTCCGTCTTTCAGACGCCACAGGAACGCCGCGTTGTGCGTCTGCGTCACGAGATGCAGGGGCGTGGGTTCATCAGGACGCAAAAGGCTGGCGTACGGCAGCGCTCGCTGTGCGTTGCCGTCGGTGTTGTCCACGCTCAAGGAATTGGTGATGCGATTGGCGTCAGAGTCGTAGAAGTGAATCACGCCATCCGGAGTCGTGACAACCGCCGACGTTCCGTTGGCGGCCCACGCAGGAACGGGAACGCGGGCCGAATCGGCAACGGAATTCGCCGCACTCTGGCTGGTCACGTCGATGGTTTGCTCCTTGCCGGATTCGATTATCCAATACGTCACCTTGGTTTTCGACTTGTTGGCATCGGCTTTTTTGGAGGCCTTCTCAATGCGGCGAGAAACACTGAGAAAGCGATCGCCGAGCGGGCTGACGGCCAGGCTGACGACCATGCCTTCGTGATCGAATTGACGGACTCTCTGCAATGCCAAGCCGGCGTCCGACTCGATGACATTCCACAACGCGACTCGGCGATCGACGCCAGCGGTCAGCAAGCGCGAACCATCGCCGAGAAACTCCGCTTTGACCACCTCGCCGGCGTGGGAGTTGCGTTGGCGGCCGATCACTTTGCCCGTCTTCGCGTCCCAAAACACGATGTAGCCTTCGCGGTCGGCGGTCAACAATCGTGAAGTGTCCGGAGAAATGGCCACAGTGGTGACGCGATAGCGATGTTGGCCGTCGAGAATCAAATCCGGTTTCGGTCGGCGGCTGCTCAAGACGCGCTGTGTGTTCCAAAGCTGGACCGAGTTCTTGCGGCCCGCAGTCAGAATCCATTCGCCATCACGCGAGATTTCAACGACCCCGTACATCCCCGTTTCCGGAAGCGTCGCCAGTTCGCGGCCGAACGAATTGTCGTCGTCAATACGAGAGTCCCAAATCCGCATCGTCCCGTCGAAACCGCTGGTGAGCAGTCGCTTGGCATCTGGAAAGAAACGCATCGCGAACAGGTCGTACTCATGCCCTTCCGCAAAAATGTGATCGTCAAACACGGCCGCTTGTTTAGTCACCGTACCGACCGCCTGACCGTTTTCGCTGTTCCACGCGCGAGCCGTTTGGTCACGCGAAGCGGACAAGACTCGCGAGCCGTCGCGGCTGAACACAGCCGAAAGAACCGAATCCGTGTGGCCGGTGATGATCTGCACCGACTTCATGCCTGATTCCGCATGCGGCTTCTTTGCCGGTGCGGGTTCCTTTTCGGCGTCTTGAATGTTCGCCAACGCGAACTCGCCACGGGTCAGGCGATGTTCCGCAACCGGATTCCGGCGGATTCCAAAAGGATCGGGAATCACGCGATTCGGAACGAACGCGGTCGGTTCCTCATCCGCGTCCGATTTCGCTTTCGACGGTTCTTCGAGCCAGTCGCGCGATTCGAGGTACGTTTTCAAATTCCAGACGTGGACGTTCTGATCGTAACTGCCAGAAACGATCAACTCGGGTGATTGCGGCAAAGGGATTGCTCGGCGAACCGGGCCGCCGTGGCCGGACAATATAACTTTTGAGCGTGTGTAGGTTGGCAAGTCATCGGTTTCGCGGCGATCCCAAATCGTGATTGTGCCGTCGTCACCCGCGGCCAGCATGCGTGAACTGTCGGCCGAGAACACCACCGAACGAACTCGCTCGACACGGCTTGAATGCAAACCGAGTTTGATCGACTCCACGTTGACCTTCAGCAACTTCTTCGCGTCTTTGCTGTCGCGCGTGTCGACTCGCCAGAGATGCAGCTCCGCGGCGGGACCGTTGCTGACCGCGAATTGTCCGTCGTCGGTCAACGCGATCGTCACGACTCCGCGATCTTGTTTGACCTTCCCTTCGGGGGGAACCTGGAAGGTGCGCAGCGAGATTAAATCCAACCCGTTGTCGCGCGATTGCACAGCCCAGGAGTACGCGACGCCGCTGGAGTCAGCCGTCGAGGAGGTTCCCGCGACCAGGAACTTGCCGTCACGCGACCAATCGACGCACTGCACCGAGTACATCACTTTTTGATTGATGATCACGCGACCTTCGGCGATCGACCAGAGCTTCACAGTGCGATCATCGCCGCCGGAAACCAGTTGCTTTCCGTTTTCGGAAAACTTCAGTGTGTTGACCGTGCTGTCGTGTCCGTTCAACTCCACGGGTGGTTGATCGGCCAGAAGTGTCCAGACCAGAATCTTGCCGTTGTCTCCCGCTGCCGCAACGGAATTTCCATCGGGCGACATCACGACGACTCGCTGCCGCGAGCCGAATTCGAGACGCCGCAACGGTTGTTCGAGCAACTTGCCCGACTCATCAACAGACCAGACGATGATGTGCCCCACGCTGTCGCCCGCCGCGAGTTTGCGACCATCACGGCTCAGTCCAATGGACTCCACCGGCTTCGACAGTGACACCGCCTGCGGCGCGTTGACCGTGTTCCACAACTGCTCCCATTCTTCCTTGCAGCGTTTTTTGTCCTTCGGTCGGTCCTCATCCAGCTTCTTAAGTTCTTCCAGCTTTTTGCGTGCGTCAGGGTAGCGGCCTTCTTGCACGAAGCGATTCGCGGAAGCCAGACCGGCCAGGTACGTCGCTTTTCCCCTCGCTTCTTCGGCCTTGTCTTTGGCGATACTGGCGGTAAGCGCGGCCGCTTCGGCATCCTTCTTGGCCACTTCAGCTTTGTCTTTGGCGACGTTGGCTTCGTTGAATGCGATCAGCGCCTTCTCGGTGTCCTTTTTCGCGACTTCCAGTTTCGCGTTGGCGACTTTGGTAGCCTCATTGGCCTTCTCAGTGGCCTCTTTTGCCACGATCAGTTTCTCTTCGGCATCGGCCTTGGCGATGTTGGCCGCGTCGAGATCTTGCTTGGCCTTTTCGGTGGCGAGTTCCGCGACTTTCATCGCGGCCTCAGCGTCCGCTTTGTCTTCGTCGGCTTTCGACTTGGCGTCCTCGGCGGTAATCAAAGCTTTTTGAGCCGCCTGCAAATTGAATTGGAATCGAGCGGCGACGGTCAGCAGGCCGATGACGGCCACGATCAAGACGGCTGCCGCGACTTTCAGGAGCTTCATCACGCGGACGCGGCCTTCGCGTTCGTCGCGAGCTTTCAGCAAAGTCGTCCGCGTTTCGACGTGCGTTTCGGCGTGTGCGTCGAGCACCGAAAGGCCGAGATCAAAGTCGCCCTTGGTCAATGCGAGCTTGGCGAACTGCAACTGTGCTTCGGTCAGACCTTCACGAGCCTGAAGGTTTCCCGGCCATTCGCGCAACGATTCGTTGTAGAGTGCCAGTGCATTTTGGTAGTTCGAATATCCGAGGGCAGGGGCATCGGCAACGGGTTTGGTTTCCGTGGTGACTGGTTCGCTGACGTTGGTCATTTCCTTCGCACGTTCCAACAGCGTGCGGCTGGCAGCGTGTTTTTGGTACTCGCGGATCGCGTTCTGAAATTCGACAACAGTCAGATATCGGTCTTCTGGTTTCGTGGCCATCGCCTTCTTTGCGATGTCGATCAACTCACCGGAAAAGTCCGTCTCACGGATGATGTTCTCGACGACGATGCGGCGAATCTCCGCCATCTTCGCGCCGGCCGATTGAGTCTTCGACTGAAAGGATGCGAAGTCGTGTGGCGGTTTCCCGGTGACGGCCTCAAACAACATGGCACCCAAGAGGTAAATGTCGCAGCCGGGCCCGATCTTGTTCAGCGGTCCGGTGATCAACTCCGGAGGCATGTAAGCGGGAGTGCCCGAACCGAGTCCGGCGGTTGTCGCCAACGGCAAGCGGTCTTTGCCCTCGCCGAATGGCAGAGCCAGGCCCCAGTCAAGGACAATCGTCTCGCCGTATCCCCCGAGCATCACGTTTTCCGGCTTGAGGTCGCGGTTGACGATATTTCGCGAATGCGCGAACGCCATCGCATCCGAGACTTTCATCAGCACTTCGATGTTCTCGTCAATCGTCATGTCCTTGATGCGGTTGTGCCAACCTTCACCTCGGACCCACTTCATCGTGTAGAACATCGAGCCGTCGGGCGCTTCGGCTATTTCGTAAATTGGAATGATGTTCGGATGAAACAAGTCGGCCGTGACCACCGCCTCGGACACGAACATGTCGGACCGGTGCTTGATCACCGAGTTGTAGGTGCCGCTGGCTTTCAGCTTTGACGCTTGCGCCTTCGGGATCGCCTTGAGCGTCTTGAAGACTACTTCCCGACCGAGCGATTGCTGCTTGGCAACGTAGACGATGCCCATGCCTCCTTCACCGAGCACCTTGACCAGCTTGAAATCGGCTTTGGGGATTCTGCCGTAGGTCAAACCGGTGATCTGCCGGATCGCGATATTCAGATCGTCCTTTTCGATGCCGTCGACGGTGTTCGCGTCGCCGACTTCCGTTCCTTGAACGGAAGTCAGTCCGCCAGCGCGCGTGGCCTGCGACGCAAAGACGGTTCCGCGAGTCTTCGCGGCATCGGAGTCCGCCATGGTCCGTCCGACGGGGATGTTGGCTTGGGCTGGAGGTTCGTTTTGCTCTATCGCGCTGTCGGAGCCGACGATCGTCTTGGCGTCGAAATCCTCTCGAGGCAACGTGTCGCCGTCATCCGTCATGGTCGCGGCAAAGGAATCGACTTGAATGGTTTTGCCAAAGTCATCCCCGTTATCCATGCCAGACGACGCGACGTCTCCAATCATCGTCTTGTCAGCGTCCGCCGAATCATCGATCGATTCCGCTGACGCACTGTCTTGTATCGTCTTGCCGTAGTCATCCTCGGCCGCTGAGCTCTCATCTCCGGCGGCGGAGTCCAGCATCATCGTTTTCCCTCCGAAGTCTTCCTCTTCAGGGGTGGCTTCGGCGAGTGCTCCCTCGGGGAGCGTCTTGCCATAATCGTCTTCGGAGGGAGGTACACCTCCGTCATCGCTGAGCATCGTCGCACCCTCATCGGGCACAGACGACTCATCGCCGATCATGGTCGCGTTCTCATCTGCCGTGGAAGGTTCGTCGCCGATCATCGTGGCGCCTTCATCAGCAGCGGCTGGTTCGTCGACGATCATAGTTGCCGAATCGTCAGGCAATTCGGGAGCTGCGATTTCGCCTTTGGGCGGAGATTCGTCGGGCGGCGTACTCGGCGGAACGCTGTCGACAGAATCTTCGGACATCGTTTGGTCGAAAGCTCCCTCTGGCAGTGTTTGGTCGAAATCACCGCCTGAAGGCTGTTTGGAGTCGCCAGAATCGGAGGGCTTCTGATTGCCTGGAGTACTCATGAATCAGTCTCGCGAAACGAAGAATCGCCGCTGGATTACGGTGCGCATCGGTCGACATCTCACGACGCAACATGACACGGCACCGCAATCTACCGGTAGAGGCAACTCGTCTCCAACCCCTTTCGGCGAATCGGAGTCCGTCAGGCCGCGACAACCCAGGCTCAATCCACAAGGCGAGTTTTCTTGCGATGACTGCCGCAAACCCGCAGAACGGAACCCAATTTGGATCGTCGCGAGCCAGCAATCTACGATACTGCCGCGCGTCAAGAAGCCCGGGTAAACGGCTGGAAAACGGTTCGTGGCGGGTCGAAATGGCGAAGGATCAGTGATGATCGTCCTGGTCTTCCACGAAGAACAGTACCGACGCCAATGGAATGTAGACCGGCACTCGGCGAGCGCCCTTGAGTTGCTCGACGATCAAGCAGCCATCATCGCCAGAGGTCAAAATTCCTTTGATGGGGATCGCGCCGGCGAGTCGCAGCGAAACGACGATTGTCTTTCCCAACAGCTTGCGGATGAGTTCGTTCATGGCATGACCTCACCACCACGCAGAGGAGACTACCACCGAATCAGCGCGGTTCCCCAAGTTAGCCCAGCACCAAAGCCGCACATCAGAACGGTGTCGCCAGTTCGAATGCGTCCGGCGCGAGACGCCTCATCCAGCACCAGCGGGATCGAAGCGGCCGAGGTATTTCCATAACGGTCCACCTGCATCAGAACCTTTTCGCGAGGAACACCCAGCTTCTCGACCACATGATCCAGGATGCGTGCATTCGCCTGATGCAAGAAAAAGTACGACACATCTTCGAGTCGCGTTCCAGACTTTTCGAGCACCAGCCGAATCGTGTCCTCGACCACTCGCACGGCCCACATGAAGACGTTCTTTCCGTCCATTTTTAAGAATTGTCGGCCAGCCGTGATGTCGTCGACCGACACGGGATTCCGAGATCCCGCCGCCGAGCACTCCAGCAACGGGCCACCGCCACCATCGGAACCGAGCTGATAGCTCAACAAGCCCTGCTCAGGCGTACCGCGCGAAACCAACACCGCGCCAGCTCCATCGCCGAAGAGTGGGGCGATCTTCTTGTCGAGCGGATTTACGATCTTGCTGCAACAGTCGGCTCCGATGACCAACGCCAATTTGCTGTTGCCGGTCGCGACATACTGTGACGCCGTCGCCAGTGAATAAACAAATCCCGAACACGCAGCCGATAGATCGAACGCCGGGACGTCGAGCCCCAGCTTCTCTTGGACAAGGCATGCGGTCGATGGACAAAGGTGATCTGGTGTGAACGTTCCGACGACCAGCAAGTCGATGTCGGCCGCCTGCACCCCCGCATTGTCGATCGCGCGATTCGCAGCCTCGACGGCGAGATCGCTCGTCGCTTGTTCACGCGACGCATAACGTCGAGCGAAGATGCCCGTCCGCTGCTCGATCCAATCCGGATCGAAGCCGTATCGTTCGCGCAGATCAGCGTTCGTGACGATGTTTTCCGGCACGTACGAGCCGCTGCCGACAATTTGAACTCCCATCAGCGAACAGGTGCGCTGTGAGATCGCGCGTCGTGCGACTTGCGAAGCCACCGCGCGGCGTTCGCGAGCCACTGGCCTGCTCATCGGCGCGAGCTGCGAAGTTGGTTCACACGCGACTTCAGCACTGGCAGTTTGAACCACGAAGTCGATCGACGTCGTCGCATGCGCAGCCAGTGACTCGGCCGCAGGTTCGAGAGTTGGAGCAGACGGTAACAAGTCCACAAGCGAGCCGGATCCGACCGACAAGGTGCTAGTTTGCATGGACTATTTGTCCTGAGCCAGATCACGTCGGTCGAAGTGGTTTCAACAGTTCCCAGCCGCTGAGCAAAACAAGCCGACGGTTCAGGCGGACGAAGTATATCTGTGACGATTTCGGAATCCAGAGTTGTAACGCGATGATTTGTCACGAATTTTCAGAAGGTCATCATCCCGCTGCCAATAGTCTGAGAGACGAGTCCGGTGACGATCGACCAGATTGGCGACGACTTCATCGGCAACAGCAGTGCCATTCGGACCCGTTCAGAATTTCACGACGCCGATGTGAGACACTGAAAGAGCATTCCCATCGAGCCGAGCGGAAGTTCGAAGTCGGACATGGTCGTCTCTTGCCGGTTGAGTTTTCGTCATCCGGCGGCCTTCGCCACCGCCGCCTTCGTCTTTTCCAGACCGGTCTGAGCCACCAGCAAGGCGTCCTGCTTCCAGTACTGCGGGTTGAACAGTTCGAGTGACAGGACGATCGGCCGGTCAGGGCGGATGACCGACCGCAGGATTTCGGTCATCGGAGCGATGCCGTCCCCCGGATAAACCCGGTCTTTGTCGGCGATTTTGTCCCTTGGCAGATCGGCCGGGTAATCGTTGACGTGGAAGACCTGGACCGCCGCACTGCTTAATAGACGCAGTCCCTCAAAGCCGGAGCCACCTTTGAAGAGATGGTAGATGTCCGGCAAGATCGTGGCGTCTGGGTGCGCCGACTCCAGTGCCACGAACGCGGTCTCACCCAGCCGTGAAAGTGCCTTCGAAAACCCCCAGACTTCCACTTCCGGGACAATCCCAAACTGCCGACCGAGTTCGCAAAGCTGACGATAACGCTCGGCCGCTTTCATCAGATCGACTGGTCCCTTGTCGTGAGCACCGACCGGCGGGGCAGCGATTCGCTTGCCTCCCAGTTGCTGCAGTGAGTCCATGTCCCGTTTGGCCTCCTCGAATCCTTTGGCCCGCTCGGCGTCGTCATCGACGATCCAGCGAGCGAAACCGATCGCACTTTCGACCGTCAGCCCGAGGTCTCGAGCCTTCTTGCCGAGGTCTTTGAGGGATCCGCCCCCTTTGACGAAGTCGTTGATCGTTCCCATCCACGGTTCGATTGCGTCGTAGCCCGCCTCCGCGGCGATCTCAACTTCGCGAGCCAGCCCGACCTTCTGCCCCCGAATCGTGCTCGTGTTGAAGCTGTATTTCACGTTGCCAGAGGCTTTTGCTGGCAAAGTTTGGGCCTGTGCCACTGCTGCCGTGCCGACAAACGTACCCGCTGCCAGCCATTCACGCCGAGTCAGTCCACCATCAGTCATGGTTCACAATCCTCAAGAGTTTCGTTCGACACTGGGCGGGCAAGCTATCTTGCGGCAAACACAAGAGCAAACTGACGCTCTTGGTGGATGCGTCTCGTATCCGTCCGACGCGAGACGTGTCGGACACAATCGCAGCCTCGCGTGCCGCGCCAAGGCCGATAAGATGTGTCCCCCGTCCCGCCGCAATTCCATTCGGGCCAGAGCATAACTCCAACCGTTACGAGGAGCCGATCCGTGTCTCGAGTTTATCGATTGTCTCAATGGCTGATCGTTTTGGTTGCCGTTGTCGGTGGTGTTTCGGCCATCGCCGAAGACCGAGTCCCACCCAAAGTTCGCGAGGTCATGGACTCGGCAAAGTATAAGCAGGCTCATTGGGGCTTACTGGCGGTCGAACTGAAGACCGGCGAAGTGCGGTACGAACTGAACTCGGAGAAACTTTTTGCTCCGGCGAGCACGACAAAATGTTTCTCGGTGGCGTGCGCTCTCGATGCCTTTGGAGCCGACCATCGCTTTGAAACGCCGATCGTGCGTCGCGGCGAGGTCAATGATAAAGGGGAACTGACAGGGGACCTGATCCTGATCGCCAGCGGCGACCTGACGCTCGGCGGAAGGACGACCGAGTCTGGTGAGATCGCCTTCACCAACGGCGACCACACCTACGCCAGCGGCGGAACCGAGTCGGAACTGACGCCGCAAGATCCGCTGGTTGGGCTGAACGAACTCGCTCGCCAAGTCGCGCAAGCCGGAATCAAACGAGTCCGCGGCGATGTGTTGATCGACGACCGTTTGTTCGACAAAGCCGAAGGGAGCGGCAGCGGCCCCGGCAGGATCACGCCGATTTACGTCAATGACAATCTGTTCGATTTCACGATCACTCCCACGAAGGCCGGCCAGCCAGCGGAGGTCAAATGGCGACCCGAATCGAAGTCGTTCCGCATCGAGACGCACGTCGAGACCGTCGCCAAGGGAGGCAAGTCCGAGACGTCGGTACGCGATCTCGGCAGCGGTCGGATTGGCGTCTCTGGTCGTATCGCTGAAGCACACAAGCCGGTCCTGCGAGTACTTGAAGTGGCGGATGCGAGTTCGTTCGCCCGCACGCTGCTGATCGAGGCTTTGAATCGACAGGGAGTCGATGTCGAGGCTCTAGCCGCCGCCGATCATCCCGCCGACAAGCTGCCGTCGCGCGACGAAACTCGCAAGTTGCCGAGCGTCGCGAAGTTCGTCTCGCCGCCGTTCGCCGAGAACGCTCGATTGATCCTGAAAGTCAGCCACAACCTGCACGCCAGCACGCTGCCGCTGCTCGTTGCGGCAAAGCACGGAGAGCGGACCCTCTCGCAAGGTTTGCGGCGGCAACACGACTTCCTCAAGCGAGTCGGCGTCGATGTGGACACGATTTCGTTCGGTGGCGGTGCCGGTGGATCACGCTCCGATTACACGACCCCCGCCGCAACGGTCCAACTTCTCCGCTACATGGCCACTCGCCCCGACTTCGACGCCTATCGCCGAGCAATGCCTCGACTCGGCATCGACGGCACGCTCGCGAAGTCCGTCGGGGCCGAAAGCCCGGCGCGAGACAAAGTCGCCGCCAAGACCGGCACGCTGTATTGGGACAATGTCATGAATTCCAGTTCACTGCTGACGAGCAAGGCTCTCGCCGGCTACATGACCACGTCAAAAGGCGACACGCTCGCGTTCGCCCTGTTCGTCAACAACGCCCCGCTGCGCAATGGCCTGACGACGACAGCCGCCGGCAAAGACCTTGGCCGCATCGCCGAACTGCTGTACGAGTAGCCGTGAAACGAGGGATTAGAGGTCAAAGGCGAGGGGTTAGCGATGGTAATGCAGTTTTCGTTTGCCGCGTTGTCATTGTTTTTTGCTGCTGATGCCGTGCAAGTCTCCGAGGCCGCAGTCGATGAGCACGGATTCCGCACGCATCGAGTCACGTCTGAGTTTCAAGCCGGCGAGACGCTGATCCGGGTGCTCCTGCCGGAGAAGTTCGAACCCGGTGAGCGCTTGAATGTGCTGTACCTTCTGCCGGTCGAAGCCAACAGCGAGCATCGCTACGGCGACGGATTGATCGAAGCCAAGAAGCTCGATCTCGCCAACAAGCATCGGCTGATTTGCGTCGCGCCGACGTTTTCACATCTGCCGTGGTACGCCGATCACCCGACCGACAAAACAATTCGCCAAGAGACGTACTTTCTGAAAGTCGTCGTCCCGGCGATCGAAAAGTGGTATCCCGCGCGAGCCGAACGAGACGGCCGGCTGCTGGTCGGCTTCAGCAAGTCCGGCTACGGGGCGTGGAGCCTGTTGCTGCGACACCCCGACACCTTCACGAAAGCTGCTGCCTGGGATGCTCCGCTGATGAAAACCTTGCCGGACCAATTTGGCATGGGCCCGATCTACGGCACGGTGGAAAACTTTTCGGCGTACCGCCTCGACAATCTGCTGCACGACCGAGCCGCCGTGCTTCGCCCCAAGACTGGTGAAACGTCAACCGCTCGCTTGATTCATCTTGGCTACGGTAGTTTCCGCGAGCATCATCAACGAGCCGAAGCACTGCTCAATGAGCTGCAAATTCCCCATGTCTACAACGACGGTCCAAAGCTCGACCACACCTGGCACAGCGGCTGGCTGGAAGAAGCTGCGAAACGGTTACTTGAACGGCCGTAGTTCTTCCGGCTCTCCCACGAAGACTCGACGCGTGGTTCGTTTGAGGCCGGGAATGCCGGTGTAGAGGTGGGACTGCTCGTAGCCCAGGCGTTCGGTGAGGTTGCGGATCAGGCTTTCGCGGACTTTGGGAATCGCGGTCAGGCGTTGTCGAACGGCCTGGAGTGATGTCGGTCGCAGGTCGCGCGAGTTCGGGCAAGCCGTACGCAACAGCGACAGATCAGGACTCACGTTGAGCGTCAGGCCGTGAGTCGTCACCCCGGATCGCACCGCGACTCCGACGGTCGCCAACTGCCCGAGCGAACAGAAGATGCCCGGCTCTTCGTCGATGCGATGCGCCGCGACACGTAGTTCACGGCAGACGTCGAGCGCGGCAAGTTCCAAACGCTGCCGGTATTCGGATAACCCGAGGCCCAATCGCTGGAGCGGCACGATTGGGTAGACCGCGATTTGGCCGGGGCTTTGCATCCACGCCCCGCCACCGCGATTCAACCAGCGGATGTCGATGCCGAGTTTTTTGAATTCCGAAACGTCGCGACGCAGATGCGTCTGGCTCCCCTCGCGGCCGATGGTCACGACGGGCGGGTGCTCGCAAATAAAGAGGCCGCCGAGTCGATCTCGACGCTGGCTGACTTCGTCTCGTAACCGTTCTTGCAGCCGCAACGCCGAATCGAAATCGACCGTGCCGAGCAGGAACACCTGCAGCGACGCGGAGAATCGCGCCGTCAACGGCAGTGGGGAATCGAGATCAGACATCACCACAAAGTAGCCCTGCGGCTCTGCGACAGGCAAGCCGATTGGGGAGTTGACCTGCATGTGTTACAGAAAAAACAGAGCCACGGGACGACCTTCGGCGTTCCTGCCGCGGAGCAACAGGTCTACGTCCCGCGAATCTCTTTCAGGATCGCTTCGCACGCAGGTGACTTGTTGAGCGCGTAAAAGTGCAGGCCGGGCACACCACGAGCCACCAACTCGTGGCACTGGCGGATGGCCCACTCGACGCCGATCTGGAACTGCGCGGCCTCGTCGATCTGCACAGCTTCCAATTGCGAGGCGAGTCCCGTCGGAAAGACCGCTCCACACAGCGACGTGATCCGCTTGATTCGAGCGAACTCGGTGACTGGCATGATGCCGGGGACGATCGGGACGCGAATGCCCGCCGCCTCGCAACGATCGCGGAAGCGGAAAAAATTGTCGTTGACGAAGAAAAGTTGCGTGAAGATCGCGTCTGCCCCGGCATCGACCTTGCGTTTGAGATTGTTCAGATCGGTGTCGCCATCGAGTGCCTCGGGATGTTTCTCAGGATACCCGCCGACTCCGATCCCCATGTCCGGAAAGTGTTCGCGAATCAGGGCGACCAGTTCGTTGGCGTAGCGCAGTCCGCCGGCAACTGGTTGGAAGTCGGACTGTCCCGCCGGCGGGTCGCCTCGCAGTGCCATGATATTTTGCAGTCCGCTCTGTCGAGCGAACTTCAGCCAGTCGAGCAGTTCGTCGCGAGTCGCTCCGACGCAGGTGAAGTGTGAGGTTGCGGTAAGTCCGTATCGTTTCTGAATCTCGACGCAGAGTTCAACCGTCCGTTTGCTGGTGCTGCCGCCAGCTCCGTAAGTGCAGGAGACGAAGCCTGGTTGGAAGCAGGTCAGCCGGTCGAGCGACTCAAACAGAGCGGCGTCTCCGGCAGCAGTCTTCGGCGGGAAGATTTCAATCGACAGCCCGAACTGGCTGGGGCCGTAGTTCTCTCGAATCAGCATGGACAATTCTTTCTGGTCGGCACTCGAGCACTCAATCGCGGCGGATTCTAAGGGGCTTGGGAAACGAGCCTCAATCGCAGACGAGAGAGCCACTCGCTCACCGCACGGCCGACGACCGTTTGCCAATGCAAGGAATTCGCCCGCCGTGTCGCTCGCTCGGAGGCCGGTTGCTGATCGCGAAGGCATCACCTAAGTTACGTTCCATTGACTGCAAGACCTCAAACAGGAGTTCCTCATGCCCGCCACGCTGGATGCCGCCCCGAAGACTGTGACCAAAGCTCTGCCCTACAAAGTCAAAGACCTCAGCCTTGCCGATCTGGGACGCAAAAAGATCGAACTGGCCGAAGTTGAAATGCCCGGCCTGATGGCTCTGCGAGCCAAGTACGGCAAGCAAAAGCCGCTCAAAGGAGCTCGCATCGCCGGCAGCTTGCATATGACGATCGAAACCGCCGTGTTGATCGAGACGCTGACCGAACTCGGTGCTCAAGTTCGCTGGGTCTCGTGCAACATCTTCTCGACGCAGGACGAGGCGGCCGCCGCCGTCGCTGTCGGTCCGCATGGAACGCCGGAGAATCCCAAGGGAGTCGCGGTCTTTGCCTGGAAGGGTGAGTCACTCGAAGAATACTGGTGGTGTACCGATCAACTCTTCCGCTGGCCGGACGGAGGGACGCCGAACATGATCCTCGACGACGGTGGCGACGCGACGCTGCTGGTCCACAAGGGGGTCGAATTCGAGAAAGCCGAAGCGGTGCCCGACCCCTCCACCGCGACCAACGAAGAATACGCGGTGATCCTGAAACTGCTCGCTCAAATTCAGGACGAGGACAACAGCTTCTTCCGCCGCATCGCCGAAAACGTTCGCGGCGTCACCGAAGAGACCACGACCGGCGTGCATCGCCTCTACCAGATGCACGAAGCCGGCAACCTGTTGTTCCCGGCGATCAACGTCAACGACAGCGTGACCAAGAGTAAATTCGACAACCTCTACGGCTGCCGCGAATCGCTGGCCGACGGCATCAAGCGTGCGACCGACGTCATGGTCGCCGGCAAAGTGGTCGTCGTGGCTGGCTACGGCGACGTTGGCAAGGGCTGCGCTCACGCGATGAAGAGCCTCGGCGCCCGCGTGCTGATTACCGAGATCGATCCGATCTGCGCGTTGCAAGCCGCGATGGAAGGCTACCAAGTCACCACGATGGAAGACGCGGCGGCTCAGGGGGACATCTTCGTCACAACGACCGGCTGCTGCGACATCATTCGTGGCGAGCATCTCGACGTGATGAAGCACCACGCGATCGTCTGCAACATCGGTCACTTCGACAGCGAGATCTGCGTCGCCCACCTCAAGAATCGCGGTGATGTGAAAAAGGTCGAGATCAAGCCCCAGGTCGACAAGTGGGTCTATCCGTGCGGCAAGGCGATCATCGTGCTGGCCGAAGGGCGGCTCGTGAATCTGGGATGCGCCACCGGACATTCGAGCTTCGTGATGTCCAACAGCTTCACGAATCAGGTGCTGGCTCAAATGGCGATTTGGTGTGAGCCCGACAAATACGAGATCGGGGTGCATCGTCTGCCGAAGAAGCTCGACGAAGAAGTCGCTCGGCTGCACCTGGAAAAGCTCGGCGTGAAGCTGACGA
Organism: Planctomycetota bacterium; assembly: GCA_016872645.1. Lineage (GTDB taxonomy): Bacteria > Planctomycetota > Planctomycetia > Planctomycetales > Planctomycetaceae > SXKJ01. The sequence goes on from VGZH01000035.1 coordinate 28,583, forward strand.
AGCTGACGCCGGCTCAGTCCGATTACCTCGGCGTTCCGACCGAAGGCCCGTACAAGCCGGGGCACTATCGGTACTAACCGGCAAGAAGAATGTCCTGTGCGGAATGCAGGCGTCTGCGTCCGCTCGTTGTTCCACAATCTCAGCAAAAAGGAGAAGTCATGGGTAAGGGAGACAACAGTCAGAAGAACGACAAGAAAAACAAGAAGCCGAAGAAGGACAAGGCTGCCGCCAAAAAGTAGTTCCGACGAACCGCGAGAGGCGGTTTCGAAACTTGATTGCATCCGTAGCCACGTTTGCCAGAACGCGGGGCTTTCGTTGGAGAGCCTGTTCTGGCGAACGTGGTTGCGTTTTTGAAACACCCTCAACCGGAGACTCACGGTCTGCCTTTGCAATTCGGAAAAGATGAGCCGACACTAGCGGGCAATTCGGTCGACCACTCTCTGCTGAAAAAGGATCTGCGATGCTCCCCATGATTCCACGCCGTGATTTTCTGAAAGCTACCGCCGCGCTCGCGGCCGCTCGATTTGTTGCACCTCTGGCGATGGCCGACGACAAGAAGCCGCTGTTTGAAATCTCGTTGGCCGAATGGTCACTGCATCGGACCATCTTCGGAGGGAAGCTCGACAATCTCGACTTCGCGAAGGCCGCCAAGCACGACTATGGCATCAACGCGATCGAGTTCGTGAATCAGTTCTTCAAGGATAAGGCGAAGAACACCGAGTACCTCACGGAACTCAAGAAGCGGGCTGACGGCGAAGGGGTCAAGATGTTGCTCATCATGTGCGACGGTGAGGGAGCACTCGGCGACGCCGACGAGAAGAAACGGCAGACGGCGGTCGAGAATCACTTCAAGTGGGTCGACGCCGCGAAGTTCCTCGGCTGTCATTCGATCCGCGTGAACGCTCAGAGCAGCGGCAGCTACGACGAGCAAGTGGATCGCGCGGCGGACGGACTCCGCAAGTTGTCTGAGTTCGGCGACAAGCACGGCGTCAATGTGATCGTCGAGAATCACGGTGGCCTGTCGTCAAACGGGGAGTGGCTGGCGAAGGTCATGAAGAAGGTCAACCACCCGCGCTGCGGCACGTTGCCCGACTTCGGCAACTTCCGAGTCAGCAAGGAGGAAATGTACGACCGCTACAAAGGTGTCTCGGAACTGATGCCGTTCGCCAAAGCGGTCAGCGCGAAATCGCACGATTTCAACGAGGCCGGCGATGAAACGCAGACCGACTTTTTGAAGATGATGAAGATCGTCCTGGCGGCGGGTTATCACAGCTACGTCGGAATCGAATACGAAGGCGGAAAACTTAGCGAACCCGAGGGTATTCGGGCGACAAAGAAGTTGCTGGAACGAGTCCTGGGGGGACTGTCAAAGACATAGGCGGGTGACTCGTCTGCGCGTTGCCCCGGTTCACTCGGAGAGCACGCGAACATCGACGATTGGCAACTGCCAAGTGCCCCACATAACATGCTCGCGAGACTGGGCGAATTGATCTTCTGGGGTGGCAACGCGATGGCTGGTTTTCAGATTTCCTGTCCGAAGTGCGGCAAGTCGCTGAAGCTTCCCGATCGCAGTTTACTCGGCCGAAAGGGGAGGTGTTCCAAGTGCCGGCATGCATTCGTGATGACGGCGCCGGGGTTGGACCCGCGAACCGAGGAAATCGACGAGGGTCAACTTAATGTCAGCGAGTTGTACAGCGAGTTAGAGCAAATCGAGCAACGTCGGGCGGATGCCGATGAAGTTCAGATGGAAATTGCCGATCCCGGTATGCGGAATCCGCCGTCGGGAACCGGTGCGCGATGGGTTCCGGATGCACAACCCATTAATGATACGCCGCCGTCTCCGGCTCCGCAGATGATTCCGCCAGGATATCCGTATCCCGTGCCACCACAACAGTGGGGCGTGCCGCCGGGTTATCCGCAGGTTCCGTATCCGCCGCAACCGGGAATGCCGTATCCGTATCTCGTCCCGCCGGGTTACGCGCCGATGCTCTACGGAACTCCGCAGTACATGCCTCCGCCGATGATGGCACCACCACCGCAAGCGGCCGTCCCGCCGCCGTTTGTTCCTGCTGCTCCCGCGCCGTTCGTGCCGGCTGCTCCCGCGCCGTTGGCGCCGGCTGCGAGCGACAGTCCGTTCGAAGTTTTCCAAAAACCAGAGTCGGCCCCCAGCGCGTTGCCGTCTGAGGTCGAGATGTTGTCGGCCAACTCGCTGCGGAAGTCGAAGACGAAATCCAAGTCGAAGAAGTCTCGGCAGGCGAAACAGACTCAGTTGGCAGCGATCATTGCGATTGGTGTCTTGTTCGTGGGGGGAATCGTGGTGTTCGCTCTGGGTGGTCGATCCGGAGCGAACGGAAAAGCGAAGAGCAAAGCGGTTGCGCAAAATCCGGCGGAGGCGGCGGACGAAGTGAGCGAATCACTGCCGTGGGAATCGCCGCTGCCCATCAGTCCGACAAAAGGCGCGCCGATCGACATGATGCTCATGCCCTACGGAGTGACGGCGATTGTGCATGTGCGTCCGAAAGATCTGTGGGAAAAAGGAACCAGGCGTGAAGAGTTTCGATTTTGCTGGGGTCCGCTGGGAGAATGGCTCGGCAAACAGATCACAGAACTGTGCAATCACGATCCGTCGCTGATTGAGGAACTGACTTTTGGACTGATTCCCGGAGTTGTCGGCGAAGAGCTTCAAGTTTGTGGAGTCGTGCGGCTGAAGGATCCTGCTCAGAAAACGGAACTGATTAAAGTCTTTCGTGAAATGAAGGCAGAACTCAAAGACACCGACGCCAGCAACCACCCCGTTTATGAAAATGAGAAGTACGCCTACGTCATCAAGGATCTGCGGACCTTCGCGTTCTGCCCGCGGCTGAGACAGAACGAGATGGCCGAGGCTGTCAGTCGTCCGAATGCTCAAGCTCCCGGCTTGGAAGCGCTGCTGCTGAAAACCGACCGCCTGCGACATGTCGTGCTGGTGTTCGACCCAACCACGCTGGGAGCGCACGCACAGTTCGTTTTCGCAGACGAGCTTCGAAGGATCGCGAATAGCGTGGTCGAGTTCTTTGACCCCAAGCAATTCGAGACTGTCGCCGTCAGTTTGCACGTGGGCGACAAGTTCCATTCCGAAATTCTGGCCCGCAATAAGTCGTCTCTCGCCAAAACGGTGGCACAGACCGAATTAAAGAAACGGCTCGACAAGTTGCCTCGAGAATTGGCCGACACGATCCGCGGCTACATGGAGCCGAAGGCGCTCGGACCGCGACAGATCATCGGCCGCTTTCCGGCGATGACGAAAGCTTTTGCGTTGTCGACTCACGCTTCGACTGGTGACCGATACGTTTCGTTAGCAACCGCATTGCCGGAAAGAGCGGCTCCGAATCTCGCCATCGGAACTTTGTTGACTTGGGATGAGTCCACACGTACGGACTTCAGCAAAGCGGCGGCGGCTCCTGCGAAGGACACCAACACGAAGCTGCCGGAACTCGTCGCCGATCGACTCAAGCAACTCAAGTGCGAGATCGAGTACGACCGTGAACCGCTGCAAGGCTACATCCAATTCGTTGCCGACGAGTGCAAAGTCACGATCGACATCGACGGCGACGCGCTCAAGGCTGCCGGCTACACCAAAAACATGCCGCAGAAGTTTTCCTTGGGCAAAGTCTCCGGTTTGGAAGCGATCGGCGCGATCCTGAAAAAGTATCAGGCGGAAAAAGTCCCGATGGTGCTGGTCATCGACGAGGGCAAGAAACGTGCGCTGCTCACCACCAAAGACTTCGCCGAGAAGGATAATCTCAAGGTCTATCCAGTACCCTGACGAGTTGGCACTCTTCGTGCCTGAAGATTTCCTGAATTTCAGTCTGGCCACTTTCGGTCCGTCAATCTGTCGACTAGAGTTTTGGTCACATTTCAGCCGGGTCTCGGCGATTCGCGGAGTCTAGCGAAAATTTCTCAGACGGCTTATTCGTTCTTGGTGTTGGAGCGTGTCATGTCTCAAGCACGTGCGTCTCGTCGTGGATTCACATTGATCGAACTGCTGGTGGTGATCGCCATCATCGCGGTTTTAGTCGCTCTCTTGTTGCCGGCAGTGCAATCGGCTCGCGAGGCCGCTCGTCGATCGCAGTGCAAGAACAATCTCAAACAGTTTGGTCTGGCTCTGCACAACTATCACGACTCGATGAAGGCACTGCCGAAAGCCAGCTACTCCGTCAATCCGCCGCTGTCTGGTCCGCGCGCCCCCAACCCGATCGTGGCCCCGACCGCCAATTCCTATGGCTCGTCGGGCTTCAGCGTGCATGTGATGCTGCTGCCCTACATGGACGAGAAAGGGTTGTGGAAACAATGGAACATGGATCAACTCTACACCAACAATACCGTCGGAAGCCCAACGAATCTGACGCTCAATAACACCGTGCGCGTTGACGGTTTTCTGTGCCCAACAGACGGACGATTCCCTTCCGCCCAAGTTGGCAACAACAACTATTGCGTCAGCACGGGACCCCAAACGACCTGGGTCGCAAGCGCGGCCAGCAATATCGGCGCGTTCCATCTCAATTACACCACCCACTTGAGCGACTTCAGAGACGGGACTGCTAATACGATTGGGATGGGCGAACGAGTGGTCGGTGACAATTCTGCGGCAACATTCTCCTACGGTGAAACGAACGTGTTGGCTCTGGTGGGCATCACCGCCTCTTCAATCAAGCCGACCGTCGCGGAGGCGGAAGCATATGGTTTGGCATGTACCGCTTCGTATGCCACTCACCGCTCGGCCGTTGGTCGCGAATGGGCTGGGCCGAGTCCGGAACACACGATGTTCAACACGATGGTTCCGCCGAATTGGAAATATCCGAATTGTGTGGCGACGAACTCCGGTGCCAACGATGGAATCTTTGGTGCTCGCAGCCAGCATACGGGAGGAGTTCACCATCTCATGATGGATGGCGCAGTTCGGATGATTAGCAACAGCGTCAATTTCACGACGTACCAGAACCTGGGGACACGCGCTGGCAAGGAGACTGTGGCCGGTTTCTAGCGTTAATGCCGCGATTCTGTGAGCGCGGCTGGATTCTTGGGTGTGGGTTTGCCCCTAAGTCCGTCAACAGAGGGGCATGAAAGGCGAAGGGCTAAGTCATGTCGCGAGCAGTTGTCTTGCTGTGTCTGCTGTTATTCGCTGGATGTGGCTCTGATGTTCCTAAACCCATTGCCGTGACGGGGACGCCAGCGCCACCGCCATCGGCGAAAGAGATCTTGGCTGAGATCGCTAAGTCGGGCGAACTGACCGGTGAGACGCACATCGAAGAAGAAATTGAAAAGATCCGCGCGACCAATCCCAATAAAGCAGCTGATTTGCAAAGGGAATACAATAACTTGAGCAGACTCGAGGAACCGGAAGCCATCAAGCGGCAGGCCAGCAGGTTGATGGGAAGATTCCCGTGAGCCGGTCGGGATGCTTCAGCGGGATTTACGCAGATGCAATCGGTCACCGTCTGGCCTTCTGAGTCGGTGGTCGTGTGGCAAGATTTGGGACTTCGAGAAACAGACAACGGAGGCGAGGGACAGGTCTCACGGTCGAGTCTGGCGAGAGTGGTTCTGATGTGGCCATAATCCTTGCCACGAATCTGGAGAACCTCCTGACTTGGGGATCTGTGAATGGCTTCCTTGAGACTTTGGCGAACGGCGTCTCAAGCCGTATTCCTGCTGCCTGCTCTCTGGATCGGTTGCTGGCTGTGTTGGGCAGCCGAAGAGACCGCAAGCTCCCCGGCGAACAAACCCTCCCGGAAGTCTTCTGAGCCCCCTGCAGAAGACAGATGGTGGTCGTTACGTCCGCTGGTGCGTCCGACAGTTCCGGAAGTCGAATTTCAGAAGTCCGATTTCCAATTTCCAATTCAGAATCCGATCGACAAGTTTGTTGTTGAGAAACTCGCGCTGCAAAAATTGACCGCGTCGCCTCCGGCGGATCGTCGCACGATGATTCGGCGAGTGAATTTTGACCTGCTGGGCCTGCCGCCGAGTCTCGAAGAGGTTGACGAGTTTGTCGCCGATCCACGCGATGACGCGTACGAGAGACTCGTTGACCGGTTACTGGCGAGTCCGCACTTCGGGGAACGCTGGGCTCGGCATTGGATGGATGTGGTTCACTACGCTGAGTCGCACGGGCACGATCAGGACCGGCCGAGGCCGACCGCGTGGCCGTATCGCGACTACTTGATTCGCTCGTTCAATGACGACAAACCTTACTCGCAGTTCGTGGCCGAGCAAGTCGCGGGGGACGGGCTCTTCCCAGATGATCCTCAGGCAGTCGTGGCGACGGGATTTCTCGCGACCGGACCGTTCGACGAAAGCTCGTTGCAGAGCATTCAGGACGATACCGACGATCGCCGCATCGCGCAGTACCTCGATCGCGATGACATGGTCACGACGGTGATGAGCACATTCGTCAGCACGACCGTACATTGTGCTCGCTGCCACGACCATTTCTTTGACCCGATCACGCAGGCAGACTATTACGCGCTGCAAGCCGTCTTTGCTGGTGTCGACAAAGGCGAGCGAGCATTCGACTCCGATCCCGATGTCAGTCGGCGGCGACAGTCGTTGCGAGTTGAACTAGCTCGATTGCGTGGCCTCAAGGGACTAACCGATCCGTCGTTGCTGTCTCCGACCGCGCAGGAAATCGTGGCTGCTTGGGAAGCGAAGCAAGCCGCGGCACCGTCCGTCTGGCAAACGCTAGAACCGGTCGAGGTCAAATCGGCGGAAGGCTCGACGCTGACCAAGCAGCCAGATGGTTCGATCCTGGCCAGCGAGAAGCGGCCGGAGAAAGACACCTACACGTTGACCTATCACACGTCGCTGCGAGGCATCACCGCGCTGCGGCTGGAAGTGCTGGCGGACGATTCGCTGTCGAAGCGCGGCCCCGGCCGGCAGGACAATGGGAATCTGCACCTCAGCGAGTTCAAAGTGTTCGCGACTCCGAGTGGTCAGTCATTGGCGGCCGATGCAAAGCCGCTGACGATCAAGAACCCGCGAGCCGATTTCAACCAGGAGGGTTGGACGATCGCGCACACGATTGATGGCAATCCGGGAACCGCGTGGGGCATCTATCCGCGCGTCGGTGAGGATCATCGAGCGGTTTATGAATTCGATCAGCCAGTCGCGTTTGATGGCGGAGCGGTGCTGACGGTCGTACTCGAACAGCTTCATGGTGGAGGACATTTGATTGGCCGGCCGCGGATTTCCGTGACGACGGCGACCGAGTCGTTGGCACTCGATGGTGAACTCATTCCTGCCGAGATTCTCGCAATCGTGAAGAAGCCCGCCGCTGACCGGAGCGATCTCGATCGAGCGGAAATTGCTCGATATGTGCGGCTATCGCAGGTTGAGCGCGAGTTGGTGGCGCTACCCGCCCCGCAGATGATTTTCGCAGCGTCGGGCGAAATGAAATCGGATGCGCTGACGCCGCCGAGCAAGCGGCCAGTGCGAATGGTCCACCTGCTGACTCGCGGAGATATCAAGCAAGCGAAGGAAGTCGCACAGGCCGGATCGCTCACCTGTATCAGCGGGCTGGCCGCGCGATTTGATCTGATCAATGCGTCGGATGAAGCCGCTCGTCGAGCGGCACTTGCAGGCTGGCTGACCGACCGCCGCAATGTGTTGACTTGGCGCAGCATCGCGAATCGAATCTGGCATCACCACTTCGGCCGCGGTCTGTGTGATACGCCGAACGATCTTGGCCAAATGGGATCGAAGCCGACGCATCCGGAGTTGCTGGATTGGCTGGCGGTGCAAGTCGGGGGAGAGAATTCGGGAAGCGGAAAGGATGAGAACAACGACATTCCACCTTCCGAACTTCACCCTCCAAATTTGCAATCCTTGAAGCGTCTCCACCGGCTGATCGTCACCAGCGCAACGTACCGGCAGTCCTCTCAGAACAACGAACACAATGCGGCGATCGATGGGGACAATCGATTTTTGTGGCGGATGAATCGAACTCGGTTGGATGCCGAGTCCGTGCGTGACGCACTCATTGTGACGACGGGCCTGCTGGATCGGCGCATGGGGGGGGAATCGGTCAAACAGTTCATTCAGACGCCTGGCATTCATGTGACTCCCAACGTCGATTATGCCAACTTTGACCCCGATCGACCGGAGAACGGCCGGCGCAGCGTCTATCGTTTCATCTTCCGCACGCTCCCCGATCCGCTGATGGAGACGCTTGATTTCGCCGATTCGTCGCAGCTCACGGCAGTTCGAAACTCGTCAGTCACCGCGCTGCAGGCGCTGGCGATGCTCAATAATCCGTTTGTGGTCCGCCAAAGCGAACACCTCGCCTCGCGAGCCATCCGAGCTGGTGAGGATTTGGAACGGCAAATCGCCGCCGCTGCTCGAATTGTTTGGCAACGTGACCCGTCGTCTCGCGAGCGGACGGTGTTGAGCGATTACGCTCGCCAGCACGGCCTGTCGAACGCTTGTCGGTTGCTGCTGAACTGTAACGAGTTCCTGTTTGTGGATTAGGGATCCCGGTCGCGGTCGTTCCGATTGTTCGGGCAAAATTCCGAGTTCATGTCTCTCTGGATCAGGCGGCTGCTTGACACCCCGCACCCATCCAGAGATGCTGTTTCGATCCTCCCTGTATTGTTTCCCGCCCCAAAACTCCCGCTAGGAGAACCTCCGGTTTCGAGCCGCTGCGTGCGGCGGACGCTTTCCCGGAAAGGAATACTCATGACTCGCTTTGTGGTGCGTACATTGGTGGCTTCGGTTTTGACTGTGTCGTTGGCCAATCTGGATGCGACCCGCGCGGTGGCGTTTGATCCGCCGACCGAGGAGCAACTCAATCAGCTCAAGCAACAAGCCGATGAAGCCAAAGCACGGAAAGATACGGCGGCCACTCAACTCAAGGGCGTGCAGGACAAAGCGAAGGCTCTCTCCGACGAAATCGCGAAGCTGAAGACTTCGCTGACGATGGCCACGACGGCGTTGAAGTCGAGCGAAGAAAAGCTCAAACCGGCTCAAGAAGCGGCCACCAAGGCGGAGGCCGCCAAGGTCGAAGCGGCGAAAGTGTTCACGGCCGCAAAAACGGCGTCTGATGCGGCGGCCAAAGCGGCAGAAGAAGCTCTCAAGAAATCCAAGGACGAAGAGGCCAAGGCGGCAGCCGCTTTGAAAGCGGCTACGGATGCGGCCGCGCTGGTGACGACGACGACACAAACGATCGAAGTCTCCAAGAAGACGATCACCGACGCGACAGCAGGACTGACCAAGCTTGATGCCGACGTGAAGGCGTTTCAGCCGGAAGTGCAAAAGGCATCAGAGGCATTGGCATCGATCAACTCCGAATGGGTCACGAAACAACGAGCCGTCGAGGGGGGATTGATCGCTCTAAATCGGATGGTGTCATTTTCGCATTCCATCGCGCCGATTTTTGCCAAGCGATGTCTGGCCTGTCACAATGCGCGCACGGCGAAGGGGCGATACAATATGGAAACGTTTGCCGCGGTCCTCAAAGGAGGCGAGAGCGGCGAAGCGGTCAAGGCGGGGGATGCGAAGTCGAATCTACTTGCGGTACTCAAAGATGGTTCGATGCCCAAGGACGCCGATCCGCTCAAGCCAGAGCAGATCGCGCTCATCGAGAAGTGGATCGCCACCGGGGCAAACTTGAACGCCGGCTTTGAACCGAATTCGCCGCTGATCCGCATCATTCCGAAGGAAGTTCAGCCACCCGCTCCGGAGAAATATCCCGTGCCGGTGCCCGTCACGGCGGTCGCGTTCAACATGGATGGTTCACTGTTGGCGACATCGGGCTATCACGAAGTTGTGTTGTGGAATCCCGCCGATGGTGCCGTCGTGCGCCGTATCGGGAACGTTTCCGAACGAGTCTATGATCTCGAATTTAGCGTCGACGGCAAGACTCTGTACGTCGCTGCGGGAACACCGGCGCAGCTCGGTGAAGTGAAGGTTTTCAACGTCGAGAACGGTCAATTGCTCGGCGATTGGGTCAGCACTGACGATGCGGTCTTCGCCGTCGCACTCAGCCCGGACGGGACAAAGCTCGCCAGTGCCGGCGCGGATCGCGCGATTCGCGTATTCGAAGTTCCGTCGGGCAAGGAGTTGCTGGCGATCGAAGATCACGCTGACTGGGTCATGGACATCGCATGGTCGCCGGATGGGACGAAGCTGGCTTCGGCCAGCCGAGACAAGACGGCGAAAGTCTTCGATCTGAAGACAGGGGATTCGCTGGTCACGTTCAATGCACATGCTCAACCGGTATTTGGCGTCGGATTTTCTCCCGATGGGGCGCAGGTCATCAGCAGTGGAGCCGATCGACAGATTCGGATTTGGAACGTCAGCGACGCAGCTGCCGTGCGCGCGATTGGCGGATTTGGCGGCGATGTGTTTCGTATCGCGACGACCAAAGAAGGGATGATCTATTCCAGCAGTGCGGACAAGACCGCTCGCATCCACAAGTTCGCAGATGGTGGCCAGGTTTTCTCGCTGGCAGGCCACACGGATTGGGTCTATTCAGTCGCGTTCAGTGCCGCGAGCAAGCGAGTCGCCGCCGGGAGCTATACCGGTGAAGTCCGGATATGGAATACGGATGACGGCAAAGAAGTGAAGCTAATTATTGCCGCGCCCGGTTATGCGCCGCCAACTGCAGCGGCCGCGAAGTAGCCACAGTGCGCCGTTGCCGGGTTTTTTGGGATTTTGGCCATAATTTCGGCAAGCATTTCCGGAAAATCCAAGAGAGATTGCGCCCGTGAGAAGCGGATCGCCGAGTTTTCGCATATCCTCTTCCGTGTAAGGCGGTGTCCTACGAGGTTGTAGGCGGCGTCGTGAGTTCGTCAGCAGCGGGTTTTCAGGATTTCACTGACAATCCCTGATTAATCTACGAACTGTAATTGTGTGAGTTTTCCCATGTCTTCGAGCAACTGCGACAGAAGATTCTTGACGCTTTGCGAGGCGTCGGCATTACATTGTTGTAGTTCTAAACCGCGACGAGTTGTACTGACTCTTTTCGTCCGAGCCATCGTCGTATGAATTCCCTTCGTTTGCTTTTGGCCCATGAATTGACTCTATCGCGAGCCGCGCTTCGCATGTTGCTGGAAAGTGAAGTCGGGCTCACGGTGGTTGGCGAGGCGGACACAGTGGATCGCCTTCATGAACAGCTTCGCGCTCATCGGCCCGATCTGATCCTGATGACCTTGTCCCAGCGCGCGGGTTTCGGAAGTTCATTGATCGAATCCCTGCGACGACAGAATCCAAAGATGAAGATCATCGTCATTTCCCCACATGACGAGCTGGCGTTCGCCCGTCTGCTGCTGGCTGCCGGAGCGACCGGTTATGTCAGCGAGCGGTCTCCGGCAGTGGAGTTACGGAACGCACTGCGTGAGGTTGCCCACGGTCGCACGTTCCTCGACTCGGCGATCTCTGATCGCGCTGATCCGGCAACGCTCAACAAGATCAAGAGTTTGGAGGGTGGCCAAAAACCATCGGGGTTCCTCAGCAAGCGCGAGACGGAAGTGTTGCGGATGTTGGCTCAGGGATTTACCAACCAACAAGTTGCCGACGCGTTGACTCTGAGCGTGAAGACTGCGGAAACCTACCGCGTACGATTGACCCGCAAGCTGGGCGTCAAGAGCCGGGCCGAATTGTTCCGTTACGCTTTTGAAGTTGGCATGGTCGGTCCGGATCAGCTTCTCGCGCAATAGTCGCCTTGGGGCGTCATCGCAGATCGTAGCATGCGGCCTCGTCGCTGTTGCGGACGAGTAAACGGCCGCGCGATAGCACGGGATGATTCCAAGTCTTGCCGTCGATCGCATGAAATCGAGCCAGCTCGCGCGGCGTCTCCGGTGTCGCGGGGACGAGAACGACATCCCCTTTTTCAGTCAGGATCAGCAGCTTGTTTTCAACCAACAGCAACTGACCGTAGCCGTATCGGCCTTGCTTCCAAAGACGCTTGCCATCCTGCAAGTTCAAACATGTCAGCATCCCTTCGTCCAGTCCATAGGCGTAATCTCCGCTTCGCACAGCGCCGTTGAATTTCAATTTGAACTGCCTGGACTGCCACCGATTGATGATTTCCGGAGACGCTTCGTCGCCTTCATGCGGGTGGAAGTCAATCAACACGCTGCCTTGGCCGTAACCTGATCCAATCAGCAAACGATCGTCATTCAAGATCAACGGCTGAGCCGCATTGACCCTTGGGTTGTTCATCCACTCAAAACTCAAGTACCGAGCCCCATCTCTCGAAGACAAGGCGATCAGACCGATGCCGTCGTAGATCAACACATACCGCTCTTCATTGCGATGCAGATCTCCGCTGAGTGTTATCAGATGTGGCGATGCGTAACTTCCCAGTCGATCTCCTGAAGTCCAGGCTTTCTCGCCGTTATCGCGACGATAGGCGATTACCGCGGAGTTCCTCGCTCTGCTGGCCTCGTCGTTGCTGCCCGGATTGACGATCACCAAATCATCAACCACTAATGGTGAGCCGCATTGGCCCCACGACAAGTTTGGGGAACCGGCATCTTCGAGCGTGTTGTGAGTCCATACGCGCTGGCCGGTCATGGCGTCGAGGCAGTTCAGGATTCCAGTGGCTCCTTGCGTGAAGACTTTGCCGTCATGCACAGTTGGGGTCGAGCACGGGCCGATTCCGCCTTGTGGGCTGCTGAAGCGAGCGGCATCGGCGTGCGTCCACAACTCGCGGCCAGTCACGATGTCGTAGCAGACACACAACTCATTCTCGCCGCGTTGCTCCAGCGTCCACGCTCGTCGGCCAATCACAGCGAAGGCTCCCCAGCCGGAACCGATCGGGTGTTTCCAGAGTTCTTTGGGTGGCCTTGCGTCCCAGTCGGTTCGGAGTGATTCGCCAACAACCACGTCGTCACGATTCGGCCCGCGAAACGCCGGCCAATCGCCAACGGTTGGCACCAAGCTCTCGGTCGCGAGGTCATCCGACACAGTCGATGCGTTCTTGATCGAAGTGTTTTTGAAAAACTTGGCAGCATGGTCTTTTTTTGAAGGCTTCCAGCGTGGTGAGAAACGCGGAATCATCGCGCCGTCAAACTCGTCGAAACGAAACGCCACGAGAATCGACGCGCTGATGCCGGCAATCACCAACCAGCCTCGTCCGCGAATTCGCCAGGGAAGCCTCGACCAAAAGGTCCACCACAGCAGCAGCAGAAATACGGTCAACGGCCAGATTACAAATACGCAGGCCCAATCCAGGTAGGGCTGGTTTTCACCGAAGAAAATCGTGGCTGCTGTTTGCAAGGCCGCTCCGACCCCGAACGCAGCGATGATGGGCCACCAGCGGATTCGCTGTGAGCGAGCATTTTCTATCGGCGGGGTGGAAGCATCATCGGTGGCCATCAGAGCATCTCCGCGTGAGTGAATGGCGCGGGATCTTGATCGGCTCGCTCAGCCTCCGCAAGGCGACGACCGGACAGTTGCGGGTGTGTCACGATTGCCAGTGGTTCTTACTGTGATCAGCCAATGATTGCAGAGCCTTCTTGGGCCGGCCCATCGAATCGATCAGACCAGCATTCGGAAAATCATGCGGTGCGGCGTCGGTCAGATGAGTCCAATAGATTCCCGTCACAGCTTGCTTGGCGATCAGCAGCGGAAGGTAGGTGTCGATCCACTCAGCTTGAGCCTCTTCGCTCCAGGGGGACTTCCAGCCATTGGTCTCGATGTCGATGTCGCTGTGGGCTTTCGAGTCTGGATTGCTGGAAGAGGGAAACGCCAGCGTGATATGCAGCGGAATTTCCAGGCTGCTCCAAACATCCAGCATGCGGCTGAAGTCGAGCGAATCACGCGAGGCGGAGCCACGATCGGTGTAGCCGACTGCGATTTCCAAATTCACTCCTGCCAGTCCGACTCCGCAACGGAGCAGTGTGTCGACGAATTGCACGGGGGCGAGTCGATGTTGGCCGCGAGTTTGATATGTACCCCACGGTTGCTCGATGCGGATCAAGAATTGGGATTCCTCATCCACGCGCCGAGCGACTTCCAGGGTGCGATGCACCAGCGTCAAACAGTTTTCTTCGGTCAGATTCAAAGCTCCACCGGTGTTCACTCGCGAGGAAACTTCCCACAACCGAATCTTGCCGAGGTATCTCGAAACGGCAGTTTCGACGAAGTCGCACAGAAAGCTTTGCAAGTTGAAAAAGTCGTGCCCCCACTGCTCCAGCCACTTCGGCAGGCCGTGTGGAGACAAGTCGAGCAATGGCCCGCCGCGCATCACCAGTTTGTGTTGCTGGCACCATTCCACCTGGGCGTCGAGCCAACTCCAATCGTAGTTGCCCTCTTCCCGTTCAATGAACCGCCACTCGATGGGGATTGCGCCGGCGTTGAATGTGCCAGGGATCAACGAATCCCAACTTGCATCAGGCTGAGCGTGGGCGAAGTTGCAGCCCAGCGAAATCGGCAATTGCGAGGATCGTCGCACGCGAATCGCCAGCCGCTGATCGGTGTACGACTTGGTCAGCAGCTCAGCAGCTTCGCAAGATTTCGCGATCGCTTGCGTCGCGAGGTCACTGGCAGCAACGAGATCGCTTTTTAATGCGACCGATTTCGCGAACAGCAGATGAGCCGCTTTATGAGTAGGATGAAATGATTCGGGAATCTGCATCCCCAACTGATCCCATGTCGCGGCCTGGTTGCGGACCTGGCAAATCTTCCCGCGGGCCAACTCGATGGCCAACACGTAGGCGGACTCTTGTTCGCGAAGACTGGAGGTGCTGATGACCGGTCGACCAAATCCAGGCACTGGCCATGCGACGTTAAACTTCCCGCTGTCCGATGCCGGTCGGCGGCATGAGATCGTGTTCCCTTCGATCTCAACACGCGACGGAAACACACGGCCGTCAAAACCGGCGATATACGCGTCCTGGGCTTCGGGCCATCCCGCCATCAAGCTTTCGGGATAGACCTGGAACTTCATGACACCCACGCGAATCCTCGCATCATGAACGGCGTCCGCAAGAATCGTGGCTCGCACAAACGCCTGAGCAAAAGGACGCTGCATGAGCTCTCGTCCCGACTTTCGAGTCGGCGAAGAAGGCGAGTCTATTGGTGCCGAAGTGGTTGTTCAAGCAGTGCTTGCACGACTAGACTCTGTCGCTTTCGCGGAACCTCGGAACCCGAATATCCATGCCCGCATTTCTCAGCAGCGCGATTCCTGGACTGACACCCAAGCGGGGCAAGGTGCGGGACATGTACGATTTTGGCGACCGAATGCTGATGGTCGCCTCGGACCGGATCAGTGCCTTCGACTGGGTCTTGCCCAGCGGCATTCCCGACAAAGGCCGAGTGCTCACGCAGTTGAGCCGCTTTTGGTTCGAGCATCTCCCGGTCCGACATCATCTGCTCGGGCAAAATCTCGACGACGTTCCGCTCCCCGCTGGCACCGAACGCGATTCGCTGATCGGTCGCAGCATGGTCGTCCGCAAAACGGAAGTCGTCCCGATCGAGTGCGTCGTGCGCGGCTACCTTTCTGGTTCCGGCTGGAAAGAGTACCGGCAAAGCGGCGCGGTCTGCGGCATCTCTTTGCCAGCCGGATTGCGAGAAAGTGACAAACTCCCCGAACCGATCTTCACTCCCGCCACAAAAGCCGAGTCCGGTCACGACATCAACATCTCGTTCGAAGAGATGTGCCGGCTGATCGGCGAGCTGACCTCGCGCCAACTCCGCGAACTGAGCCTTAGCGTTTACCAACAGGGTTCCGAGATCGCGCGATCGAAGGGGATCATCATCGCTGACACGAAGTTTGAGTTCGGCCGGCTCGACGGTGAATTGTGGCTGATCGACGAAGTCATGACGCCGGACAGTTCGCGTTTCTGGCCGGCTGATCAATATTCACCCGGCAAAGGTCAGCCGTCGTTCGACAAACAATTCGTTCGCGATTGGCTGGAGACCAGCGGCTGGGACAAGAACAGTCCGCCTCCCGAACTCCCGCAAGACGTTATCGACCGCACGCGTGCGAAATACATCGAAGCCTTCGAACGTCTCGCCGGCGAAACATTCGCGTGGCGCTGACGTAAGATGGGGCCGTCGCTCGAAGCGATCTGGTCCCATCTACGCTCACCAGTGCATCACGAATCCGCCATCGATGTTGATTGTCTGGCCAGTGACATGCGCGGCGCGAGCCGATGACAGAAACACGATCATGTCGGCGATGTCTTCCGGTCGCTGCCACTGTCCCAGCGGAACAACCGCGCGAATCTTCGCCGCCGCCCAATCGAGATAGCTCAGCCGCTGATCTTTCGGCTGCTGATCGTGCCACGCTCGCCAGACTGCCTCGTTGAGCGGTGTCTGCACCATGCCGGGACAGACCGTATTTACTCGAATGCCGTGCGGAGCCAAGTCCTTCGCGAGGCATTGCGCGAAGTTGATGTTCGCCGCCTTCGACGCGCTGTACGGCGGATCGGTTTGCGAGCCGATTTGTCCCGCGACCGACGCCACGAAAACCATTGTGCCGCTCCCTTGCGAAACCGCCACCGGTGCAACTGCGTGAGCGACATTCACCATTCCCAGGACGTTCACTTCGAGCACTCGCGGCCAATCGCTTGGCGAGAGGTTGGTGAATGGGAATCCGAACTTTCCCGAACCAATCGCGGCTCCGTGTACCAGATGATCGATTGAGCCGAACACGTCGACCGTCGATTGCGCCGCACGACTGACGGCGTTCGAGTCGGTCACATCGACTCGGCAACCAATGGCCGAGACTCCGAACTGTTCGGTCAGTTGCTTGGCGACCTCTTCGACGTTCGCGGCGACGTCCCACATCGCGATACGACATTTCTCGGCTGCGAAGCCTCGGCACGTTGCTAACCCGATGCCGCTCGCCCCGCCTGTGACAACGGCGGTCCGTCCTGCAAGTTGAAGGTCCATGAGGCACTCTCCAGTTGGTAGCCGCGTTCGCCAGAACGAGGGCAACCCCGCAAAACTCCCACGTTCTGGCGAACGTGGCTACGACTGCAGCAGCGATCGCAGCGTCTTCAGATTGACTGCATCCATTTCGCGACCGTCGCGTTGCTCTTTTGCCGTTTCCAGGTACATCGGCAGCTTCGCAAAGCGCGGATCGTTGACGATGTTCCGGAACGGCTCCAGGCCAAGACAGCCTTCGCCGATGTGCTCGTGCCGGTCGACTCGGCTACCGAGCGGCTTCTTACTGTCGTTGAGATGAAAGCAGCGGATGCGGTCGACACCGATGGTCCGGTCGAACTCGCCCATCGTGGCTGCGTACTCGGCCGGCGTCGTGAGCGGATAGCCGGCGGCGAAGATGTGGCAGCTATCGACGCATACGGCCACGCGGCCCGGGTGCTTGACGTGTTCGATGATCCACGCGAGATGCTCGAACTTCGCACCGAGATTCGTCCCTTGCCCGGCGGTCGTTTCGAGCAGTGTCAGCGTCTTGAACTTCGGCGTCGCTCGATGCGCCGCGTCTAACGCTTTGACGATTCGTGCCAATCCGGATTGTTCGTCCGAATCGACATAGCTGCCTGGGTGCATCACCACGCCGATCAATCCGAGTGTCTCGGCCCGTTGCAGTTCGACGATGAACGCCTCCAGCGATCTGTTCCACAAGTCATCCTTCGGACTGGCGAGATTGATGAGATAGCTGTCGTGAGCTACCGGCTGCTGAATCCCAGTTCTCTCGATGGCGTCGCGAAATGCCGTCACGTCGTCGGCCGATAGTTCCTTCGCCGCCCACTGGTTGTTGTTCTTCGTGAAAAGCTGCACGGCCTCCATGCCCAGATCGGCGGCGGCCTCGACCGCTTTGTGGTAGCCACCTGAAATCGACAAGTGCGAACCGAACAACGGCATCAGTTTTTCTCCGGTGGCGCGGCTTCTGGCAGCGTGGGACTTGGCGGAGCTGACGGCCTGAGCAGTCGAAAGCCTTGGTCAGGAGTGTCGTTGGAGCTGGTGATGCGACCACCGTCATTTGTTCCATTCACGCCGACGCTGTAGATCACGAGATCATCACCGTCTCGCTTTAGCTGCATCAATTCTCCCGATTTTCCGAGCGGATCGATCGGAGGCTCGGCGAGAATGCCCGGCACAAGGTCTTCGACTTTCGCTGGCCAATCACCGTGCATTCGGTGATGAAGCTGGCATGCGAGCATCAACGACACCGCCGCTCGCATTGCCGCCTCGCGTTGCATGGCTGCGTCCACTTGCTGATACACCGTCAACAACGATCGAGCCAAGATGCTCGAATTGAACACCTGCTCCAACTCGCGAGCTGGCAGGAATTGGGCGGTTCCGGGAGGCAAATCATACAAGCGCAGCAATCCGGCAACCGTCGGCGCACGATCCCGTTTTGGTTTGTCGATTTCAGAAATCTGATTGCCGAAGAAGTGTTCAAAGACTTTTAGAGACAGCTCTGGCTCACCCATGACAAACAGCATCGGAGCTTGCAGCGATGGCAAGGGATCGGCACCCGATAGTCCCAGTCCCGCGAGTTCGTTCAACGAAGTCGCTTCTCTGAGCGTGTTTCGCAGCATGAGGTATTCTGACTTCAATGCATCCGAATTCGGCGGAGTCAGTTGGTCCGCCGCGTGAAAATCCGCGAGCGCCTTTCGTAGCAGATCGGAGGTGACCGCTGGATGTGCCGACCAGCGGTTGATTCCATTTGCTCCGGTGTGGAACAGCGCCATGCCGACCAACCGCTGAATCAAACAACCATGCTGCTCGACATGCCGACTGGCACGCACGTTGGCCAACAACCAGCCCCAGGCCGCGTCGAGGTCGCCGTCATGAGCAGAACGCTCCGCCTGCAACGTTGCCAACCGAGTGAACTCGCGAGTTTGCTGAACCACTTCGAGCGTTGAGGTGATTCGCATATCCTTCGGTTGTATGACGACCGCTTGCGAAAGGTTGGTCCCTTTCCGCCATTCCGCCAGCGCCGGCTGGTTCTCATCCAACCATTTCGTCACATCTTTGGAAGCGAAGGTCCAACCCTCAGTCCGCGCCTTTTCCTCATCGTCAAAACCGGTGGAACCAGAGTATGCCCGCTTGCGAAGCAGGGTCGAGGCGTGGACGTACTGGGTCATCGCGTTGTCGGCCGGGGAGATCTCCACGGCGCCGAACGCGATGACATCGAATGGATCGCCGATGTCCGGGATTCGCGAGATGCGGTAACCTCGATACAAAAGCGGCGCGACTAGCACCAATCCGAGCAGAGTCAGCGGCAACGCGACCTTGGGATGCAGCCACCACAGCAGCCGACTAGGCTTCTCGCTCGCTGAATCGGATGCGATTGGATTCAGATCTGCTGAAGGATGCGGACTGGTCATTTCGGAAGCCTGCTGGCGTGATTGGCGGACTCGCGAGCCAACGTAGCGGACTGGGTTTTGTTGCGAAAGCAGATCGTGGCGATTCGCTGGCAATCGGGACAGGCGCTGCCTAGAATCCCGCCCCTTCCGCTGGCTCGGATGGCCCGATGGCCGGCGAGAATTTCTGTCCAATTGACCTCGAACCCGTAAGCTCGACATGCCTAACAATCGCAATGCTGCCAAAGCCGACCGCCAAGCTCAAAAACGCCGCCTGCTCAATCGCTCGCAGCATTCGTCTCTGAAGACGCTGGTCAAGAAGTTCCGGACTGGGTTGGGAGCCGCTGCCAGTGCCTCATCGGCGGTGACCTTGGCCGAAGTCTCTAAGCGATTGGATCAAGCCGGTGCGAAACGGCTCATTCATCCAAAGAAAGCCTCGCGGCTGAAGTCGCGGTTGGCGAAAGCTCACAACAAGGCCGCGGCTGCCAACAAGTAGCGGTTGGTTCTTGTTTGCACGCGAAACTCAAACGCCCCGGCAGGCAACGGTCGCTGACTATTTCCTGCCGGGGCATTGTTGTTGTTGACGCTAGGACTTTTCGCCTTCCGTCGGTTTCGCCTCGTCCGATGCAGTCCCGGGGTCGATGAACGTCGCTTTCTTAATCGAGTCGAGTCCAGGAAACGCTTTGTCGAGGTAGGCGTTGCCTTCATCTTGGATTTGCCCCTGCTGGTTGCTGGCGGCTTCTCCGTACTTGGAATTCAGGCTTTCGAGCACTTCCATCCCGGAGAGGACTTTGCCGAAGGGAGTGAACCCATCGGGATCGAGCCGGCTGTTGTCGTTGTAGTTGGCGAAGATCTGTGTGCTTCGAGAATTCGGCGCGCCGGTCTTTGCAAAGGTGACCATCCCGCGCACGTTAGATTGACGGTTGGCTCCCGTGGGGTGGTCATCCGGAATGTTGGATTCCGCCCACTTGCTGGACAGTTTGGGGTCGCCGCTGATTCCCCATTGCACCATGAAGCCGGGGATGACTCGGAAGAAACGACAGTCGTCAAAGAAGCCGATCTTCACCAATTCGTGAATCCGAGCGGCTCCGTGCGGCGACCAGTCGCGGTGGACTTCAATGACGAAGTCCCCTTTCGTGGTTTCAAACTTCACTTGGAAGGTGGCCGGCACATCGCCGACATCCGCTTCTGGAGCGTCCTGCTTGGCCGCTTTTGGCAGCGGGGCACCCATCGGCAAAGGAGGGTCTGCCTGCTGCGGCTGAGTGCAGCCCGCCAACGTGACAGCGGCCAACAGCGAACAGAAATGGCGTCGAGAAATCATGAACATCCTTTCGAGCAAACGTCGCCGCCTCGTTCCGCGAGGCGGGACCGTCGTTGTCCAAGAATCGAGTCCGTCGATCGCTGTGCCTCGCGGAACGAGGGGGCGACGCTGCCGATGCTCGGCGACTATTTGTCTTCCACGATCGTGGCCTTCTTGATGAAGTCCAGATCGGGAAACTCTTCATTGAGGTAAGTGTTTCCGCTCTGCTGAATCGCACCCTGGTTAGGGCGTTCGCGGTATTTCGCCTGGATCTTGTCGACAACCTCCATCCCTTCAACGACCTTTCCGAACGGCGTGAAGCCATCCGCGTCCAGCCGGGCATTGTCTCCGTAGTTGATGAAGAGTTGCGTCGTGCGTGAGTGCGGCTTGCTCGACTTGGCGAAGGTGATGTAGCCGCGCGTGTTGGAGGCTCGCTGTTTGGGGGAGACGACATCGTCTTTGATCTCCGCTTCGCGCCACTTCGACTGCAACTTGGGGTTGCCGTTGATGCCCCATTGCACCATGAAGCCGGGGACGACTCGGAAGAAGCGGCACTCGTCGTAAAAGCCTGCTTTGACCGCGTCGTAAAACCGAGCGGCTCCGTTGGGGGACCAGGCGCGGGTGACTTCGATCAGGATGTCCCCTTTCGAGGTCTCCAACTTCACCCGGAATTTCTCCGGGACGCTGTCGGGCTTCGGAACCTTGGGGTCTTTGTCGTCGGCCTGCACCGGTGACATCGTTGAGCCAAGAACGGCGGTCGTCGCGACCGCGCCACAAAACTGTCGTCGAGAAAGCATGGGAGTCCTCCTTGTGGAGTGCGGTGTGTCAGCACCGCTTTGAAGTTTTGGAAGGAGCTGGCGTCACATGAAATGCAGTGACAATCCAAAGCGGTGCTGACACACCGCACTCCAGAAAGTTTTAGTCCGCCGATTTCAAAAACTGAGCGTTCACGTCAGACAACTTCGCCGATGCGGCGTCGCCGGTGTGGAAGAAGATGCCGTAGCGCAACCGCAACTCCGAGTCTTTCGGGAAAAGGTCGTCAACCGGCTTCTCGGCGTTGTTCGTGTAGGCCGCTTCGCCGAACGGGCTGACGGAGAACAGGCCGTAGTTACGGACGTGATAGCGGCTGGGTCGGAAGTTCTTCGGGTGGTCGAAAATCGTCACTCCGAACAACTTGCCGTCGACGGGCCCGACGTAATCAACCCAGGCGGAGCGTTGTCCCCAGCACTCCTTCGAACCGTTCTTGCCCTCGGCGTTGGTGATGACACCGCTCCCTTTGTCCTCGCGCATCGACTCGGCGATACGGAAGCCGAGCAGTCCTTCCTTCGTATCTTTGAAGTGGACGTCGCCGCTGGCCATCTTGAAACGAATGTCATAGTTCAGCAGTCGATTCGCGTGGATCGAGATGGTGGTGGTTTCGATCAGCACCGGCTTGCCGTCGACCCCGAGCCAATGTGTCTCGGTCTTGAGCTTTGCCGGGTTACCTTCTGCAACGACGAGCTCAACGCCGCGATTTTCGAGTTTTCCTTTCTCGGCCCAGAACTTGATGTCGTTGACCTCATCGACCGAGACCCAGATCCCTTTGTGATGCGGGTGATCCCCTTTGTAGTCCTCGCCGACGATCGGCCGCGAGATTTGCGTCCCGGCAACCTTCACCGGTGAGAAGAACGGCTTCGGTAGCGACTTGGCGAATTGATAGGTTGCGAACTCCTCGCCGTTGATCATGACGCCGACCGTGTCACCGCTGCGCGTCAGTTTGACGGAGTCAGCGGCGATGCTGCTGGCCGACGAGGCGAATGTGAATAATCCCCAGACAACCGAGATCGCGTACCAAGTTCGCAGGTTCATCCGTTGTGGCTCCTCGACAAGGACCGGTTTAATGTATCACCTCTGGTGCGGGCGGCTCGCCTGCATCACCGATTAACTCGGCTGCAGTATGGTCGGTGAGCTTTCCAAATGAAAAGTGATGCGACGTTGGTTCAAGAGTCCTTACCTGTGCCTCGTGAGAAACGGCCGCTCAATTCGTGGTTGCTGGCGTCGCGACTCAGGCGTCCTGCGTCTACAGCCCCTTGCAGTCGTATTTCTTCAAGACTGAACCGGACGCTAAGTCACTGACGTTGTCGGTCATCGTCCACAAAGGGGACGAGTTCGAGTTCTTCATCAAGCCGCCGGAGTTGCCCGAAGACAAACCGATGCCCTGAGGTTGGACGTGCCCACGTCAGGCTCGCCGGCCGATCGGTCGCAGCACATGCCAGTCGGTGAATGCAGTCAGCAGGATCAGCACGATGCCGACGAGGATTATCCAGGTCAGAGGCTGATCGATTTGAAAGCCGGATGATTCCGCCTCGGTGGCCGGATCACGGTGACCGGGGCGGAGTCCGGTGAGGGACGATTCTTCCGAGTCGAAGAAGTTGACGGCGAACTCGCCGATCGGTCGCTCGCCATCGAGGATCGTGTAGACGTCTGCCTCGTCGAGCGGCGGGACTTCGACGATCGGTGCTCGCGCGAGCGGTCGCTTCTTGCCCTGATGCACCAGAAGCAGCGGACGTGAGTCGGTCGACTCGCTCGCGGTCGACGTTGCGGGCGTGTCTTCGAGCAACCGAAAGCGAATGTCTTCGTTGAGCCGGTAATTCCAGCGACGCAGGCCCGGCAGATTGTCGCGCCGCAACTCAATCAAGTTGCTCAGCAGGATCGGCCAGTCCGGGCTGTCGGCGAGATTGGACTTCGCGAAGTCGAGGTTCAGCAGATACGCCGTTGTGCGTGTGCCGTTCAATCGCGAGAGCAACGGCTGTTGTCCGGCCGTAATGATCGGCGCGACATCGAGCTTGAGCGGTTGCACGCCACCCCAGATGACTCCGCTGAGTGTCAGGCCGTCGAGCAACGGGTTTTGCTTTTCGAGAATGTACGGCCCTCCCAGATCCTGCGCGGCTTTGCGAGCCTCCTCGCTGGGATCGATGGGGCCGATCCCCAACCAAGCCAGTTCGCGCTTCGACGGCGGCAGAGGTTGGGCAGCAGCGATTACCAACTCCGCTGAGTCTGCATTCGTCAGCGAGACATCCGAAATGCCACGCAGTGCTCGCTTCACCGCGTTCGCCGCTGGTGAGTCCTTTGGCAGTGTAGTCGCGACGTGCAGCGTGCGAATCTTCGGCTCGATCAACTCAATGCGATTGTCGAGCGGCAATCCGTCCCCGATGTTCTCGGTCGTGATGCTCAGCCGTCCTAAGCCGCCAGGGACTTCGACTTCCAAGGGCGACGCGACACCGGCGGCCAGCGTGATCGTTTCTTGAAAGATTGTTCGCTCGCCAATCGTGCCAGCAACACGCACGTTCGCGACACGTTTGCCATGATTCGTCAGCCGCAGGAAGACTCGACCCTTCGCCGTTTGCGAATTGAAATCCCAGCGCGCGGCGGAGATCGAGACGTTCTCCAGTTCACGGCCGACAGAGACGACCTCCATTAATTTCGGAACTGCGACCTTTTCGTCCGGCACAACGTCGGTCAGGAACAACAACTCGCCCGTTCCGGCCGCGAGTTGCGAGGCCAAGTCCCACGTCGGCTGAAAGTCATGCTTCGGGAGCGCGGGGCGCCACTCATCGAGCTTGGGCTTTGCCTCGTCCCACGGCACGGCTGGTCCCGCAAGCATCTCTGGCCGCCGCGCTGTTCGCAGCAACGTGATGACGCTGCCTCGTGGGAGTTGTTTGACTCGGCGATCGAGTCCCTCAAGCGCCGCATCGCGAAACGATTTCTCCTCCAAGCCCGGCGGTCGTGACGACATCGACGCCGAGTTGTCCAGCACGACCACCAGATGCACGACCTTGCCGACATTTCCCCAACGGGGATCGGCCAAGACCAGCGACAAGACCAACGCGGCCAGCAACTCGCAGATTAACGACGGCGTGATCGGCAATCGTTCGCGCGTCCGGCCGGCGGTCGTTGTCTGCGTTTCAATTCCCCACAGGTGCAGTCCCGCCACCAGCAACGGCGGGTAGCGACGGTGATACAAGTGGATGACCACGATCGCCGGCAACGCGAACAACCCCAGCAAGCCCCACGGATTCGCGAAATACATCAGGACGGCTCCGAACCAACGACTCGTCGGTGGGTCGCGGCAAACGTCAGTGTTGCGAGGCTGGTTCAGAACGGCAACCGGCAGCTTCAGCGAACCAAAATTCGAAGTTTTTCAGCAAACAGGTGACGCCAGACAAATTAACGGTTAGTCTTCTATCCCGATGCCCCGCCTCCGCCACGTCGTGCGGCAGCGGTTTTCGACTGGTCACGCTGGAGATTTGCAATGTCTCGCGTCGTTCGTCCGCTCAGTGGCTGTTTCAAGTTGAGCTCGTTTCGTCTGGCCAACGTGGTGACAGGATTCTTGTCGCTGTCGCTGGCGGGCATGGGACTCATCGGTTGTTCGTCGGACGAAGCGGCACCGGCCGCGAATCAAGCTCAAGGGAACGCAGCACCAGGCGGTGCTGCTGGCGGAATGCCCGCTGGTGCTGGGATGCCCGCTGGTGCTGGGATGCCCGCTGGTGCTGGAATGCCCGCTGGTGCTGGGATGCCCGCTGGTGCTGGGATGCCCGCTGGTGCTGGGATGCCCGCTGGTGCTGGAATGCCCGCTGGTGCTGGAATGCCCGCTGGTGCTGGCAAAGGTGGCATGCCAATAGGCGCTGATGGTGCACTAGCCAGTGCAGTTCCAACAGGTGCCGGAGTGCCTGGCGGTCTCGGAGTGCCTGGAGGTGCCAGTGTGCCTGGCGGTGCTGGTGTGCCCGGAGGTGCTGGCATACCCGGAGGTGCTGGCGTGCCCGGAGGTGCTGGCGTGCCCGGAGGTGCTGGAGTGCCCGGAGGTGCTGGAGTGCCCGCAGGTGCTGGCATACCCGGAGGTGC
>VGZH01000036.1 GCA_016872645.1 Planctomycetota bacterium
ACGGCAATCGCCGCTTGACAAGCCCACTCGCCGAGCTAACGTACCAAACCCCTGCGGGCGTAACTCAGTGGTAGAGTGACAGCTTCCCAAGCTGTACGTCGCGAGTTCGAATCTCGTCGCCCGCTCTGTCGATCAACGGAAAAACCCGCCGCAGCTGCAATGCTCCGGCGGGTTTTGTGATTTCGAAGATAGAGACTCTTGCCCGTCTGGAGATCTATTTCGCGTCCCACCACCAGCGGCCTTGTGGCAAGTTGCTGGGGACAGCCTGAACGGTCATGTCCTTCAACGTCGTGGACGACTTCATCACGTCGCGATCACGCACGACGGACAGCAGATCGCCGCGGACGCCGCCAGCTACCTGCACCACAATGTCTTTGCCGCGATACACGTGGTGGTTCGCGACTGATTCGACTTCTCGCGGAGCAGCGTAGGTCGCCGGTTCGTACATGCCCTGCGGCGCGAACGAACCGAACTCCCAGCCAATGCGATTGGCAACTCCCTCGTTCTTCAAGAGCGCGGCGACCAAAGCGAGATCGAAGACGTTTTGCAAATCGGCAAACGCGATGTCGCGCTGAGCCAATTCGGCGTAATGCTGAGTGAAGTTCGCGGCGAATGCGCGGTTGGTCGCATCGGCTTGGCCGGTGCCAACGCGTTCTCCCTTTTCGGTGAGGTACTGATTCTCGGAAAGACACTGCACCGAGGGGCCTTGGATTTCAAAGACGTTGTGATCCGGGCTGTGCAGGATCGCGTCGTATTTCATAGTCAGCCACCAACGCAGCGCGTCCAGTTTGCTGGATTTCTGCTCTTTAACCGTGAGTAACTCGAAAATACTGGGGACGTGCGGTCCCCCTTCGAGTTTGCCGATGCCGATCATCTTCAACCGGTAGTCGGCTTCGGTGACGACGCGAGCGACGCGAGAATCACGCGGCACACCCCACAGTTCAATGTCCTGCGGGCCGAGCTTGCTTTGAAGTTGATTGACCCAGCCCTTTACGGCACTGGAGTCCAACGGGCCGCGAGACTCTGATTTTTCGACGAACGCTTGCAGTTGTTGCAACCCTTCCTGACGTGGATTGAACGAGCAACCGAAGTTCTGCGGGCCATCGTTCGAGAACGTCCGCAACACCGTAACCAGATCGTCGAGTTGCAAGGTCGGCCGGCCGCTTTTTATGCCGACGGGATTACCGTTGCTGTCGTATCTCCAGGCTTCCGATGGGCCGCCAATCAGCACGTCACGGGACTTTGGTTCCACGACGACGTACCTGATCTGCGTGATGCCCGCAAGATTCTTCATCGTCTCAACAATTGGACGCCCCTCGGTCAGGCGTTTCGACGCCTCTCGCTCAAGTTGCGTCAGCGACACGAATCGGAGATCGGCTTGCTGAGCGACTTCAGCATTCAAGTCGGCCTTGCGAGCGGCGACTCCCAGTGCCTTCAAGCGGCCAGTGTGTTCCTCTTTTTTGAGCGACGCCAGCAAGCCGTTCGGACTGACCGCAACACCGTTTTGGTATTCGGTCATGGTCCCCCCTTCGCCACCGGAATTCATCCACGGGCCGCTGGTCTCGGTTTCGATCAACGTCATCAGCGACTGGAAGTCCGCCATCACACCGCCGCTGAGCGCCTGCTGCCGAGCTTGTTGTCCGGCGGCTTGCGGTCGCTGCGATTGATCCATTTGTCTTGTCGTGCCGCGCGCGGCCGAAGCATCACCGGCTTTCAATTGAGCATTCGCGATCATCCCCAGCAGATTCGCACGCTCCTTCAGATCATCGACGGTGCCGGCCGCGTTGATCGCAGCGGCAAACTCACCGAAAGCCACCTGCCGTTCGATCATTCGCTGAACGTCGATGGCTCGTGGATCATCGGCGGTCGCAAAAAACGTCATGCCAACTGATGCCACAGCAGTCACTGCGACTAAACCGAGTCGCTTCTGACATTGCCGACCAAAACAACCGTGAATGTGCCACGCCATGAGGGAACTCCTTGCCGCCATCGGTGCGGCCGGTCTGCGATGTGGTATCCTGCCTCGTCGTTCGTCGGCGCTCCGCCAACCCGCTTCGACATTAGATCGTCCCGGAACCCGGGAGCGTCAAGAACAAAGTGACGGATTCTTGCAGCCGCACAAGTCCGCCACGAACCGCTCCAGACAATACAAAAAACCGGCAGATCGTGCCGCCGTACGCTCGGCGATGTTCGTCGAGTCGGCTCGACCGGAGAAGTTTAGCCGACCCAACCACCCCGCACGATCGGCAGCGTGGGATGACGAATCCCGAAACACCCAAAGACGAAGGAACGACGAGCACGAGGCGATTCTCTGCAAGAATCGATATCCTACGCTGCCGTGCCGCTTGATCGTTGATCCTGATTGGCTCCTTGGGATTGCGTCATTCGGTCTTTCGTCATTCGTCATTCTTCGAGTTGCCATGCCCACAAACCTCACTGGTGTTTTGCCCGTTTTTCAGACGCCGTTTCACGACGACGAATCGATCGACTTCGACACGCTCCGCCGTGAGATCGACTGGCTCTTCGATCGTGGAGCCGACGGCATCGTCATGGCGATGGTCTCGGAAACGCTGCGGCTGTCGACAGACGAACGGCAAACGTTGGCCGAGCACGCTTGCCGATTCGCAGGCTCTCGCGGTTCGGTCGTCATCAGCGTCGGAGCGGAGAGTTCACATACCGCCGAACGCCTCGCCCGTCAGGCGACCGATGCCGGTGCGACCGCGCTCATGGCAATCCCTCCCGTCTCTGTCTCAGTCGGTGAAGACGAGCAGCTTCACTACTTCGAACGGCTGTTGCGAGCGGTCTCGATCCCGTTGATCGTGCAAGATGCCAGTGGCTACGTCGGCCGGCCAATGTCGATTGCATTGCAGGCTCGGCTGTGGCGTGAGTTTCATCCGCGAGTTCTCTTCAAACCCGAAGCGGTGCCGATTGGTCAGCGTCTGTCGGAACTTCGCGACGCCACCAGCGGCCAGGCCGCCGTTTTCGAGGGGAGTGGCGGCATCGCGCTGGTGGACAGTTTCCGCCGAGGCATCGTCGGCACAATGCCCGGAGCCGACTTGATCGAGACGCTCGTCGCCTTGTGGCGAGCCTTGCAGGACGGCGACGACCGCCGAGCCTACGAACTTTCGCTGCCACTCTCGGCACTCGTCGCACTGCAAACCGGACTCGATGGGTTCTTGGCCGTCGAAAAATATCTGCTGCACAAACAAGGCATCTTTCCAAACACACTCATTCGCGGTCCGGTCGCATTCCGGCTCGACGAAGAAACCCGGCGTGAAGTCGATCGACTGTTCGCGAGACTCTGCGAATTGACCCAGTCCTCACCTTCCCGGACCCCTGATCCCTAGCCCCCAACCCCTGAATCCACCATGACTCAAGCCATTGTCGATCCCGGCGAGCTGCGGCTCTTCGCCCAGATGCTCAAGCAGTTCAACCAAGACTTGACCGATCGGACGACGGCGTTGTCCGCGCAGCTGCACTCGCTCAGCAGCACCTGGCGCGACCAGGAAAACTTGAAGTTCACCGAACAATTCGAGCAGCACTTGCGCTACCTGCAACGCTTCATCGACGCCAACAACCAGCACATCCCGTATCTCACTCGCAAGGCGGAACGGATCGAGGAGTATTTGCAGCAGAAGTAGAATGAATACTCTTGCCCGTCCACGTTCGAACGACTGGATGGGCAAGAGGACCGATCCTACTTCGCGACCAATCCCAGCTCCTGCAACTTCGCGAGGCACTCATCTCGCTCACGGCTGCGAGTCAATTCGCGCCAGGTCGGGTCTTGCGCCGCCATGAAATCTTGGACCGACAACGGCGGCACTCGTCCATTCGTGGCCGCGTGCTGCATCAACCGCTGGATGCAACCGATCTCCAGTCGAGACAGACCAGACGCTTGCAGCCGGTAGTCCTCGAAGGCTTCCCAGACCATCGGCAGCAGCGGCTGCACGATCTTGCGGCCAATCGTGGCCGAGTACTCCCGGATTTCGAGCTGCGCGTGAGAGTCCATCCGCAGCGCGAGAAAATGCAGCAGGTTGTGCAGATCGACTTTCCAATACGCTTCGGTGTAGGTCGAGAGGGGCAAGTCCTTGCGAGCTTGCTCGCGCGCGACGCCCAGATCGAGCCGTTCCTGGTAGACCCGGCGTGTGTGTTCTTGCAGCTCCCGTTCAGTCGCAGTCAGTCGTTCGCCGATGTCAGCCGGCAGGTACGATTCGCTTCCTTGCCGATTCGTCTGTGACTGGCTGCGCCACTCTGCGACGGGAGTCGTCTGCGTCGAATCAATCGCAATTGAATACCGCGTGCTGTACTCATTGACGTTCGCCGTGCGATGCCGAATCCACTGCCGCCAGCAGTCCATCGGCACACGAACGAGAAATTTCAACTCGACCATCTCGAACGGCGTCGTGTGCCGATGCCGCAGCAGATATCGAATCAGAGTGCGATCGTCGGAACCTTTTTTCGTCCCCTCGCCGTAGCTGACGCGAGCGGCCTGCACGACCGAACTGTCTTCCCCCATGATGTCCACCAGACAGACAAATCCATCGTCCAGCACAGGGAACTTCTTCCACCGCAGCTCGTTGAGCAGTGTGAGGCGATCGGTCGTCGACGCGGCATTTTCAGCGATTTCGGGCATGAGCGCTCGTTCGAATCAGAGAATCTTTGGAGATCAGACCAATTTCGGGCGGGAATTTAGAGGCTGAGTTAGACAAAATCCACGACCTCAGCAATCTACGGATGGCGGAACGGGGAAGGCGGAAGGCGGAATGAACGACTTTTTCTCCTTGCCGAATTCCTTCCTCGGAATCCCGAATTCGTCCAGGCCGGATCATTTCGGTTCGCCGGCGACGCGTGTCTCGCAGTTGTACGCACAATTGGCCAAGGGAGATGTCGCCGCGCCCGGGCGACTGTTCGATTTGACCGCCGCTCGGCTGGTGTGAGATTCCGAAACAAATTTCGACCGTCGCGAGTATGCCGAGGACGCGCTGCAAGTCGCGATGATCAAGCTGGCGCAGCATCCCGAACGGCTCGCGCAGGCCGATCAGCCGTGGGCGTACTTCGTGAAGATGGTCCGCAACGAAACTTTGAAACTGGCCAGTCGTGCCGCAGTCGTTCGCGCGTCGTCGGACTGTTGCGAACGTGGGCCTCGCCTCCGCGCTTACAGTCGTTACCGGATGACGACTAACGCGTGTAAATCTAAACCGCCATCAAACGTCTGCCCCCGAACAAGCCAAAGTCGTCGTCCTCAAAATCTGGGAGGAGTCGCCAACACCGCCGCCAGTCGATATCGCTATGCCCTCGAACAAAATCAAGCGCACGCTGCAAGCTCTGGCCGAGGGGGTAAAAGATGACTGAGCACTCCTTCGCTCAATCTGACTTCTTTGCCGAAACCGAATTGATTCGCAGTGCGAACTCACTGCCGACTCTTTCAAGCCGCCTGCGTGCCCTAGTCTTGGACGCTGCGACAACGGCCGATCGCCAAGCCCGCCGCTGGACTCACGCTCGCCAAGCCGCGTCGTTCCTGAGCATCTGCTTCGTGAGGTCATTCGTGCTCTCGCCGATAGGACACTTCTTAATGCCGAGCTTCGCATCATCCATCGACTAAGCATCGTTGGACATGTTTTCGTCTCCGCTGTAACCAAACTCGGCATGCAACCTGCGCCACAATCGTGAACTCATCGGCCTCCCGCGGAAAACGAACTCGCAACCCGCAGCACATAACCCTGAGCCTTACAACTCACGACTTGTCGCGCGTTTCGAATCGTCAGCACCGCAAGACAAGCTTCTGTCGGAATTGCGCAGCAGCGATGCCCGGGCCACTGTCCGAGCCTTTCAGACCGTCCGCTCCCTTCTGCAACGAGCCTTGGGGCGAACTGATTGCCTTCGGTTCATCTTCGTCTTGTTCGTCGCGACTCTTTGTCGCTCTTCGTCGGAGTCGGCATTCTTCGCGAAGAGGCTTTGGCGCCTGATTGTTCTCCGCGAGGGCGACGGCCCGGCGCGCGGTCGAGCACCAACCGAAAATCGAGTTCGCGGCGGTCGACGTTCACGAAGGCGACTTGCACGCGGACTCTGTCGCCCAACCGCAACTGCTTGCCGGTGCGGCGACCGACCAAACTAACGCTCGCCTGGTCGAAGTCGAAGTAATCTTTCTCGGCCAGCGTGCTGATGTGGACGAAGCCATCAACGGGCATCTCCACACCTTTGCAGAACATACCGAAGCGTTCGACTCCGGTGATGATCGCGTCGAATTCATCGCCGACTCGCGTGGACATGAACGCCAGCAGCTTAATCTTCGTCAGTTCACGCTCCGCCTGAGCCGCTCGACGTTCGGTATCGGAACAATGCGTGCCGAGAATTTCGAGTTCGACCTCGCTCGGCCCGTGCGGCGTCTTGCCGCTGGCGAATTCATCGAACAAGCGGTGAATCGTCAGGTCTGGGTAGCGGCGGATCGGACTGGTGAAGTGGCAATACTCGGTGACCGCCAGCGCGTAGTGGCCGATCGGCACGCCGGAGTACTCTGCCTGCCGCAGACTGCGGAGCAAGGCGTAGTTGACAGCATGCTCGGCCGGAGTGCCGGCGACATCTTTGAGCAGCTTTTGCAACGCGGCTTTCGACAGAATCACCGGACTGTCGAATGGAGATGGTCGCGATCTGAGATTTGAAATTTGAGATTTGTGTTTCCCTTTGCGATTTCCTTTCGCTCGTCGCTGCTCGCGATTGGGTGGCTGCGGTTCGCCGATGTTGAACCCGAGCGTCGCCACAAACTTCGCGAAGGCTTGCAGCTTGACGGAATCCGGCTCGGCGTGGACTCGCCGCAAAAAGCCGACCTCAAGGTCATTCATTTTTGTCGCCACGGCGATATTTGCGGCGAGCATGAACTCTTCGATGAGCTGATGACTCTCATCGTGCTCGACTTCATGAGCACCGATGACTCGGCCCTCTTTGTCGAAGTCGAGTTTGACTTCCGGCAGGTTCAGATCGAGCGAACCTTTTGCAAAACGGCGTCGCCGCAACATCATCGCCAGCGAGTGCAAGTCGTGAAGGAGTTGAATGACGGCAGCGTCTACTTTGGCGTGCGGGGTGTCAGTCCCGCTTTGGATTTTTTCTCCGGACGAACCCAAAGTGGGACTGACACCCCGCACTCCAAGGACCAGCGGCATCACTTCTTCGTAGGCAAATCGCTGGGTGACTTTGATCGCCGATTTCATGAATTCGGTGTGAACCGGGACGCCATCGGGCGTGAACTCGATGAACGCCGAATTCGTGTACCGCACGCGGCCCTGTTGCAGGCTCGCCAGGCCGTTCGAAATCACCTCTGGCAGCATCGGCAACACGCGTGTCGGCAGGTAAACGCTGGTGCCACGCTTCCGCGCTTCGCGATCCAGCACACTGCCACGTTTCACAAAATGAGCGACGTCGGCAATGTGGACTCCCAGCACCCAGTGGCCCGCTTCGTTCCGTTTCAGCGAGATCGCATCGTCAAAGTCACGAGCGTCGAACGGGTCGATGGTGATGACCGTTTCGTTCGTCAGATCGAGCCGTCCGCGCAGGTCCGCTTCGTCAAAGAGTTCCGCTTGCCGAGCCGCTTCATGTAGCACTTCGGGGGGAAACTCGTCGGGCAGATTGAACTCGTGGATGATCGACAGCAAATCGACACCTGGTTCCCCCTTCGCGCCGAGCACTCGCGTGAGCACCGCTTCACCAGAATGAGCATGCGACGGAAATCGCAGCATCTCGATGACAACTTTGTCGCCGGGAGCGGCTCCTTTCGCGCCGGGATCACCAACGGAGATCGGATCTTCGAAATTGCGGCCGTCGATCATCACATAGCCCTGGCCGTCGAACTCGTCGTACGTTCCGACGAACGAATTTGTCGCTCGCTGGATGACCTCGACCACTTTGCCGTAGGCCCGCTCCCCGGCGCGAGGCTGCCCCACCAATTGCACGATGACGTTGTCGCCGACTTGCGCATCCTTCAAATCGCGCGTCGTGATCGAGACCTCCAGCGGCTTCATCCCCGCCCGATGCCCCGCCGCGTCGGCTGTCGCGATGAACACCGCGCCGCGAACGCCGATTTTCCTGATGACCCCGGAGAGCGATCCTGGTTTAAGTTTCGACTTTTGCGGCGGAGTGTGATCTGACTCGGGTTGACTCGAAAGCTGCTGATCCTGTTCGAGGCTCTTGACGCCGCGCTGGAAGATCGTCCGCCAGGCAGTCAGGAACTCCGCGAAGTCGCGTTTGCGAATGTTCAACCGCTTGGCGACTCGCTTCGGATCGAGCTTCTTGGCGTTCGGTCGAGAGTGGATGTAGTCGGTGATGAGCGTTTGAAAGACGTCGGACATGCGGGCCTCGCGAAATTGGTGACCGAGCGATCTTCGGGACACGCACCCGGAAGAGCAATGATCCACGAAGCCACAAACACACATTGTGCTTCCTTGTGGCCTGGCGCCTTGCTGGTTCGACTCACCGTGGTTTCAGCCGAAGGGCTGGGCCAGTTTCGGCCCAGCGACTCGCAAGTCGCCGTTGCGAATCGTCAGGCCATTCGCGTCGAAGAACTCGCACAGCGGAACCGAAAACTTCCGGCTGACGTTCCAAGCATCGCGGAGCTGAGCCATCGAGGCCGGGCCGTTCTTGTCGAGGAACTCGGCGCAGAGACGTCGGGCACGTTCGATCGCATCGGGTGCGAAGTACAAATCATCGGCGACCTTCACGAGCAAGCCGTCTTCGCAACTGACATGCAGCAGCGGTTCGATTTGATCCAGCTTCTGGCTGACGGACGCGGCAAGTTCTTTCGTCGTCGGTGGAGTCAGCCCGGCGGCGTTGATCTCTTCGAGCAGCCTGGCACGCGTGGCTTGTTGATTCTTCGTGAGCTTCACCTGCGCGTCGGCCGGACCGATGTGCGGGCCGACTTTGACCAGTTCGCCTTGAACGAACAGATTATTGAAAACCGCGTCCAGCAGCGCGGCATGCGTGATCTCGCGACAGCCCGACAGGAACACTTCGCGCGGCAGTGCTCGGCGTGGCTGATGTTTCGCCAGAACTTCGCGAATCGTTTTAATCACCGATGCTGATAACGCAGCGAGGCGGTCTTTGTGAACGAGCAGTCCCCGCTCGGCGCTTCCCAGCCGAATTAATTCGCCGGATGTCCGCAGGTCGTCCAGCAGTTGCCGATACCGATTCGGTGTGATGCCGGACCGGCGTGCGGCTTCCAGCGGCGAATCGTCGATGTTGTCTTTCTGAGCGATCAGCGCGGACAGTCTCGTCACGTCCCTGGGAGACGACCACTTCGTACCCAGCGACACGAGATCCTTGATCCGCTTACCGACCGGCAAGCAGGGATCAAGCACTCGACCGCCAGCGATCGTGACACTCGGTGAAATGCGACGCAGGATGAAGCGCTGTCCGTGTGCGGCGACGATCGGCTCCTTCGTGCGGAGTTCGGCGAAGCTTCGTTCCCCCGGCGGCAGCGGCGTTCCTTTCAGATTGATCCGCGCGAACACCTCGCGCGTGCCGAGATGCAGATTGAAAACTTGCCGGTCCTTCAACAGCAGCGGCGACGACGAGAGATGTTTCAATTCGACGAGGATTCGCCGTGTTGGCAGCAGGTAACCCGGCGAGGCGAGTTCCATGCCCCGTTCGACCTCGTCCGTCTTTACGCCGGCGAGATTGATCGCCGTCCGCTGCCGGGCGCTGGCGTCATCTGCCTGCGAGCCATGATGTTGAACGCCACGCACGCGAACCTCACGCTGCTCAGGCATCAGTTCGAGCGTCTCGCCCGCGCGCGCCGAACCACTCGCGACGGAACCAGTGACGACTGTGCCATGCCCCGCGACGCTGAAGACTCGGTCGATCGGCAGCCGGAATAACGGCAGTGCTTCCGGGAAGACAACTTCGTTCGCCCGCTTGACGAGAGCCGCCCGCAACTCGTCAAGTCCCTCGCCCGTCTGTGAAGATACCGGCACGATTGGACACCCTTCGAGAAATGTCCCGCGAGTCAGATCGGCGATGTCCGCCGCGACGAGTTCGACGAAGTCTCGATCGACCAGATCAATCTTCGTCAACGCCACCAATCCGGCCGGGATGCCCAGCAATTCCATGATTTCCAGGTGCTCGCGCGTCTGCGGCATGACGCTGTCATCCGCCGCGATGACCAGCATTGCGAGATTCACGCCGGTTGCTCCCGCAACCATGTTCTTGACGAACCGCTCATGCCCCGGCACATCGACGACACCGAATTGAATGCCCCCCTGCTCAAAGTGCGCGAAGCCCAGGTCAATCGAAATCCCGCGCGCCTGCTCCTCCGGCAACCGATCGGTGTTGATCCCCGTCAACCGCCCAACCAGCCGGGTCTTCCCGTGATCAATGTGTCCGGCGGTGCCGATCAGGATGTGCTTGTTGCCGTCGATTATTCGTACTCCCACTTCGACACCCATGGGTCGCGGGTTTGTTTTTGCCAGGCTTTGAGTTTGTCTTTGAGTTCGCCGATCAACTTGGCGTGCTGTGGATCGTCGGCAAGATTCTTCAGTTCGTCGGGGTCAGCTGCGAGGTCATAGAACTCAAATTGCGGACGATGAATATAGGCCGAAGTCGATCTCAGCCCGTAGACCGGCAGCTTGGTCTTCAATGCCATCTGCCATGTCGGCGAGGCGTACAAATCGGAGGCGAACGGGTACGGCAACTCGTGAGCGATGTTGAAGATCAGCTTGTGGCGACCACTGATGATCGACCGCATCGGGTAGTACATCGTAACCTCGTGAAACGTGTGCGAACCGAAGATTTCCCCGAAGCCATGCTGCGACGCACGTTCGTCGCTCAGTGCTTTCAAAAACGAGCGGCCATGAAATGTGACCGGTTGAGTCTTGGCATTCTTGGCCGGTCGAGCTCCTTCGGGACCGCCGCCATTTGCTCGCGGTACGACGGGCAGAGCGGGCTTCGGAGTGACTCCGCACCAGTCGAGAATCGTCGGCGTGACGTCCACCCACGCGACGAGCGCGTCGGTCGTACCGTGACGCTGCTGCGTCGGATCCCGAACGATCAGCGGCAGCCGCGCACCGGGGTCGTACAACGTCGTCTTGGCTCCGGGAAATGGCGGGCCGTTGTCGGCCAGGAACAGCACCAGTGTGTCGTCGGCATGGCCGGTCTCCTTCAACGCCTGCATCAGCGTGCCGACGCCTTGATCGAGCCGGTTGATCGCTTCGTAGAACTCGGCCCATTCCTGCCGTACTTCAAGAGTGTTCGGCAGCCACGAGGGGACGCGCATCTCGTCCGCCTTGAATCGACTGGGCGTCACGCCTGGATAGAAATCGTCCGTCGGTGAGTTCGCGAAGCCCTGAGCCGCTCGATGTGGATCGGTGCTGCACCAGTAAAGGAAGAATGGCCGGTCATCTTTCTCAGCGATCCAGGCTTTCGCGTTCTCGGCCATACGGACGGAATTTCGCGAGCCTTGAATGCCCTCGTTGCGGTACGTCTCGAAGTGGTACGTCGCTTCCGGAGCAAGGTGATATTTTCCAATCGAGCACGTCCGATAGCCCGCTTCGTTCATGATCACCGGCAGCGTGCGGACAGAGTCGTACGTGGAGAAATGGCCGTCCGCGTGAGCATGCCCGTAGTGCCCGGTTGCGTGATTGAACAAACCGGTCATCAGCACCGAACGGCTCGCACTGCAACTGGCGGTCGTGCAGTACGCTCGCGTGAACCGGACTCCCGCGGCCGCCAGCTTGTCGATGTTGGGAGTCTTCGCCTGCGTGTCGCCGTAGCAGCCAAGCTGCCAACCCAAATCATCGGCAACGATGACGACAACATTCTTCTTCACTGCTTCGCCTGCATTGGCAGAGTGACCGACCGCCCAAGCCAGAGCAACCAGTGAAACGACTTTCCAAAACAATGTACGACGCATGGAAACACCACATGGTTTGAGCATTTGGAATCAATACGGTCTGGACCGTCGCCAAGCTACTGTCCCGCACACACCGCTTCTAGGCAGGCGGTGAGTCGAGGGAGTTGGGCGTTGACAGAATATCTTTCGGCAACCGTTGTCCGCGCTGCTGCCAGGACGGAGGCGCGGCAATGCGGCTCGGACAGCAGTTGCCGCAGCACGAACAACCATTCATCCGGCGTCGTGGCCAGCCAACCGTTTGTTCCATGATGGATGATCTCTGAGTTGACACCGACGGGAGACGCGACCGCGGGAACTCCGGCAGCCATGTATTGCAGGATCTTCAAACCACACTTGTAGCGAGTCCACTCGGTGTCCGGCATCGGCATCAGGCCGACGTCGAAGGTTTGCAACTCGGAAACTTCATTCGTTTCCGACCAAGGGACGAAGCGAGTCGGAATTCCATCTCGCTCGAACTGCAATCGCTTTAACAATCGGCTCGACTCAGCGATCACACGCAGTTCAATTTGACTCTCACGTGCCAGTTGGCGCAGTGGTTCGCGCAGGACATCGAGGTACTCGACATTCGCTGCCGTGCCCGTCCAGCCGAGGACAAGGGGCGGATTTGAAACTTGAGATTTGAAATGTGAGCTCGGCGAATATCGCTCTACGTCCACACACGTCGGAATCACGGTCACTCGCGGGGTGACCATTCGCGTGCGAGCCGCCAGCAGTTCGTTGCCGGCGATGACGTGGTCGCTCAATCCACAGAGCACTTCGAACTTGTGCCGGTGCAACGCAAACAGTCCGTCGTCGATGTCGAGTACCAACCGGCGAGCGATCTGTCGCAATGCCTGTTCGACGTTAAACGTTGCATCGCTGAAAAGCTCGCGTTCGAGAACGACAACGTCGGGCGACCAGCGTTCCAATGCGGCGAGGTCGGCCCAGCGATTCCAGCGTTTGACGACTCCGCTCAATCGAAATCCGAGTAGCGGCCAGGAGGCGTATTTCTCTGGGCGACTCGGCAGCACCAGACATTCGTGGCCATGCCGTTGCAGGTGTGGCACAAACGGTAAGACCCGAAAGCGGCTGCTGGGGACAAACCGGCCCGAAGTGAGAAAGGCGACTCGCATCGGTCGAAAGACTCCCAAAGCCGGATGAAACGATCGTGCAGTACGTAATACCCGATCAGCGGCAAACCAACTCTTCTGATTGAAGTTAAAAAGAGTTCATGGAAATCAGGTTTGACTTCAGCAGGCCGCTAATCGTTGTATCGGTTGCGTCAGCCGATTTAGTCGTAAAAGAAACGCAAAATAGGAACACAACCATGAGTCTTTAGACTTGGCAAAGGTGTTTGAAGGACATTTATCCTGGAAAGAAACGTTCACGGCGGCGTTCGGTGATTTCTGGGGCGGAATCACTTGCAAAACGGATCTTCCCGGGGATTTTGGCCACTTCGACTTTGAGTACCGCAACCGCGATTTCGCTGTCATTGACGAATGGCGAGGACGTCACCATTGGCGTCGACAGAATAAGGCTTACCTACGACACTAGCTCGGGCGATGCGTTGGCGTTCGGTGGCGGATCGCAAGATTTCCCTTGGGGCATTTGCCTTAATCGAAATATCGTCTCACTCCCTTCACCGGCCTTCGTCCGTCATGCTCGGGAGCCACCGTCATGTCTGTCTGCGCAAATCGAGAGTACGTCCACATTCTGACGTGTCCCCTCCTCTGGCTGCTCACCTGTGTTACTCCAAGCTCTTGGGGATTGGCCGACGAACCTCGCTCCGAACCAGCCGTGGTGGAAAAACACTCGCGGGCATTCAAGATCTCGATTGACGGCACTGAACGTGGCACGCTGACGATGCTGCTGACGAAGCAAGACGACGGGACAGAAATCATGCGTGGGCAAGCGGAGCTTTCATTTGATTTCTTTGTCTACAAGTATCGCTACACATCGTCGGGCAACGAGACCTGGAAATCCGGGAGGCTGCTGCGACTGGCGAACGAAGCGGATTTTAATGGCGACAAGTACGTCGTGCGGGCCGCGGCCGTGCAGCAAGACCTGTCGTTTCAGGTCAACGGCAAGGACCACCGGACCGCCGCGGACGTGTGGGTCACCTCGTACTGGCGTGAACCCGATCCGCAGCGCATCGGCCAAAAGCTGTCGCTGCTGGATGCCGACAAAGGCCGCAAGCTGACCGGTACTCTGCAACGCGTCGGAAAAGAACAGCTGGCTCTCGAAAAGAAAATGGTAAACGCGACGCGCTACCAGATCCGCGGAGATGTCGAAGTCGACCTGTGGTACGACGAAGAGCAGCGGCTAATGCGTCAGCATTCCCTGGAATCCGGACACCGAGCGTTGCTCGAACTGACGAAAATCACTCGCTGAGTATCTTGTCTCGGCCAAGAGTCCTGATCCAACAGCCCGCACACAGGCGATCCCTCGCAAATTCGGTGTGTGTGCCCGGCTCGATCGCGGAAATCGAGTTCGCGATCGACTCCGAGCGAATGCAGAATCGTTGCAGTCAAATCAGCGGGCATGACCCCTCGGTCGGCGGCGTCTGCGCGCAAGCGATCTGATGCGTCGAAGGTTGCTCCCGGACGAACTTCGGCACCGGCCAGGACCAGTGACGCGACTTGCGGACAATTGTCGGGATCGGTGAAAACTCGCCGCGCACATTCGCCGGCAGCTCTGGCTTGGGATCCCACGAATCGTGCTGCGGAACTGCTCCCGTTAGAAACAACCGCACGCAGCGTTTGGCTCGAGTGAACAATCCGCGATTCGCGCGCTCGACGGCCATCGCGTGAGCCGCCCCTAAATCCATCAACCACAATCCGGGCAAACCCAGAGCCCCGCCGGTAAACACCGCGAACAACTCGATTCGTGCATTCTGTCAACCGCAAGTCCAAACACTACCAACCTCGACTGCCTGGTCGTACCCACTGGACTTTCGAAAACGGACTGCCGCTGAACCTGTCCGCCGACCAGTCAAGATTCGAATTCGCCGGATCGGGATCAGTCCGCAGACGACAACTCAGCCGAGAAGGTGTTTCTCAGCAGACGCCACAATCGCAGCGCGAGCGGTTGCGTGCCACAGGCGATGCGGGCTTTACCCGGGGAGTACAGAGATACGTTGGGTGTCAGGGCGGTGCTGTCTTCACGCAGGCGAACACGAACCTCGTAGGTGACCTCGGCCGGGACGATTCCTGCGCTGGTGTTGCGCACGGCGGCGAGTTGGACGACCGTCAGTTCGCGGGGAACGACGGTGGAACGCGAGGAGGCGACCTCTTCAACCCGGCCTTCTCGCATCGATCCGGGGGCGGACAAAAATCGCAGCCGCACGGTTTGGCCGGGACGTACAAACTCCACCTCGTTCTGATCGACCAGCAGCAACGCGTCGTGCCGCGTCGGCTGACCGACGTAGCAGAACAGCGCCTGCTCGCGAATCGTCGCGCCCACGTTGTCCTTGTCCAACGGAGTGCCGTGCCATTCCGGCAAGGCGTCGGCATCCGTCGGCGGACGAATGACATTCGGTGGTGGCAAGACCGTACCGTCGGACGGGCTGATCAACCGCAGCCTCTGCACTTCGCTGGCCAGCTGATCGAGCCGCCGCCGAGCACCCGCAAGCTCGTCGCGCGTCGCCGGCAAACGCAGCGCGGCCGATTCGTTGTTGCCGCGCTGAGCTTCCAGAGTCTTCAGCCGGGCCGACAGCCGGGCGACCTCAGACATCCGCAGTTCGTACTGCAGCAGCAATTCGTGATTGACCAGTTCCCCCAGCGTTTCTCCTGCCTGCACTTGCGTCCCTGCCGGCACGGCCGACGTGATTCGCCCCGCGACCGTCACAAACACCGGCTGCGCATCTCCCGGAAACAGAACGAACGGAGCACTCACCGAATACGGCAGCGGAACCCACAGCACAGCAACGACCAGCAGAGCACTCACGCCCAGCCCCGTCTGCACTCGACGCGGTGCACTCCGAAACGGCATCAGGAACCCTTTGTTCAAAAGAGTTCCTGACACCTTTTCAGAGACCCGGCGAATTCGACCTGCAAGCTCTCGCATCGGGGACAAGATCACTCCAACGATCAGCACGGCCGAGATCATGGTCGCGAAGATTCCCAAACCGCGACCAAAGAACTCATGCAGGAACCACACGATGCCGACTGTCACGAGCAGCCGATACGCCGCCGACACAACTCCGTAAACCACCAGCGTCCACCAACGCCATGAATCGAGTTCAATCTCGTCTTCACTGCTTCCAGTGAGCAGCCGCTCGCCCAACGACATCACTGCCTGCCGAGATTGCATCGCCAGATTCGGCAGCCGCAGCCAATCTGCCAGCACGTAGTAACCGTCGTACCTCAGCAACGGGTTGCCGTTGAACAACAGCGTGTTGACCGAGCAGACCAGCATCACATTCAGAAAGATCGAGTTGATTAAGCCAGGGACGCTCGACCACCACAGCAGCGTCGCGATCGATGCCAGCACCAACTCGACGAAAATGCCGGCGGACGAGATCGCGATCCTCGGCCAGCGCCGTGAGACCATCCAGGCATCGGTCACGTCGCCGTAAAACAGCGGCACGAACAACAGCACCTGAATGCCCAGCTCGTGACATTCGCCGCCGAAGTGCCGACAAGTCAGCACATGCCCCAGCTCGTGCAACAGCTTGATGCCGATGAAGACCATGACGAGCGGAATCAGGTTCCCCAGACCGAACAGTCCGATCGCTTCGGGCAACCGCCGCACGAGGATGTCCCAACGCAGTGTCACCAGCAGCAACGCCAGCGCGATCAGCGACACGCACATCGCGATCGTGATCGGGCGAAACAGCCAGCGTGTCCACGGCTCGACGCGATGCAGCATCGGTTCCGGGTCGATGCCTCGCCAACGCCACGCCAGCAGGTTGGACAACAGCCCGAGCACTCCGCGATGCCGCGATGGCTCCCGCGCAGCCGCGATGGCTCGCCCCTGCCCCGGCCGCAGCGACGTCAATAACCCCGATTGCACCAGCGAGCCGATGAACGCCTTCAAATTCTCCGGCGACCAGCCTTCCGCCGGAAACTTGCGACGCAACGCCGCCAGCAATTCGCCGTAGCTCAATTGGCCGTCCAGCAGGCAGACCACCGTGTACTCCGCATCGCGCAATCGAAAATACGCCAGCGACAGCGGGTCCTTCAGAGTCCACCCCGCATCCTCTGCGGCAGCCCGCACAATCACGTCGCGTCGCATTCGCCAGGGAATGATCGCGTCGTTCGTCGATGCGGAAGCGGACATGGCGACTAGCGCTCCCCATCCGTCTTAGCCGGCGCCGCCGTGGTCGCTGCAGTGCGATTCGACGAATCGATGATCATTTCAGCCGACAATCCGGGTCGCAGTACAAGATCGGGATTCTCGACTTCCGCCCAAACTCGGACTTGGGCACTGACTGATTCGATCTCAGAGCTGATAAAAACGACTTTGC
Source organism: Planctomycetota bacterium (assembly GCA_016872645.1). Classification (GTDB taxonomy): domain Bacteria; phylum Planctomycetota; class Planctomycetia; order Planctomycetales; family Planctomycetaceae; genus SXKJ01. The sequence continues at coordinate 17,340 of VGZH01000036.1, forward strand.
CTTTGACGGTTACTGGCTTCGCTTCGTCGTTGGGAGTGACACGCACTCGGACCGCTGCACCGCGCAGCGAGCCGGTGATCTCGCGGCTGTCGACGAAGCCTTCGACTTTCAGACGGTCCAGCCGCACGATTCGCATCACGCGCTGCCCTGGCTCCAGCCACTCGCCCCGATGCCGAAAAATCTCGGCGACTTCGCCATCCAGCGGCGAACGCAAGCCGCGACGAGCCAACTGCAACTTCGCCTGATCGAGTGTGCGAGCTTTCACATCGCGAGTCAACGCGTCGACTTCGCTTTGCAATTGCGCCTGCTCAACGCTGAGCTTCAACCGCGCGACGATCTGGTCCTGTTGGGCAATCGACGAGTCTTCGATTTGCTGCTGCAATTCCGCGAGGTCCTGTTCAAATTTCGCCTTCTCTATTTCCAAGTCGTTGCGTTCCAGGATCAGCTTCAGTCGGTCGAGTTCGGTCAGCGAAATACTCTTTTCAAACGCCTTTCGAGCCTGCACCGCCCGATCGTATTCCGCTTTCGAGGCATCGCGCGACTTGACTGCATGTCGGACGGCGACATCGTTCGCCGCTTTCATCGACGCGATCCGCTGCGACAACTTGGCTTGAGCCTGATCCTGTTCCGCCTCCTTGAACAACGCCTCGGCGGTGCGAATCGGTACGGTGTTTTTCGCCTGCCGCTCGGCGATCGCCAGATCGAGTTCCGCGCGGGCGACTGCCAGCTTGGCGTCGTCGTCATCCAACCGGCTCAGTACTTGTCCGGCTTTGACAACGTCTCCCTCGCGGACTTCCAGCGTCGACAGGACGCCGACTTCTCGCGCCGGAATGTCCGCCTCTTCGAGCACCCGCACAAACGCGGAATGCACTCTGATCGGCTCGGCCGCCCTCGCCACAATTCCACCTGCCACGATCGCGAAAAGAGTCACGAGCATTCGGGAATTCATGGCGTTGCTCCGGTTTATCTTCGGTCGTTCTTGAATCTGCGCTGCCGATACAACTCACGAAAGCTCTGCTTCGGAGGGACCGGCAATTCGCGTTTCAACCCCCACGGGTTCAGACGATTGTAAACCAGAAATCGAGGCAACCACGACAGCAGTTTTCGCCCGGCCCAGCCCGCAAATCCGAACAAACGTGGCCGCTGCATCACGAAGCTCGCTGCCCCGAGCGCCAACCGTTTCGACCACGGCACCAGTCCGCGGACAGCAATTTCCTTTCGCCAAGTCAGCAATTGATGGTGCAAGTCGATCTTCACCGGGCAGACATCAGTGCAACTGCCGCACAAGCTGCACGCATACGGCAGCGAATGAAATTGCTGAGCGTCTCTTGAGGGGGCCAGAATCGATCCGATCGGACCGGGGACCGTCGTCTGATAGCTGTGCCCGCCGCTGCGACGGTAAACCGGGCAAGTGTTCATGCAGGCTCCGCAGCGGATGCAATTGAGCGACCGGCGGAAGTCATCGCTGCCAAGAATGTCACTGCGACCGTTGTCGAGCAGCACGATGTGCAACTCGCCCCCAGGTTTCGGGCCGTGGAAGTGCGAGCTATAGGTTGTGATCGGCTGCCCCGTCGCCGATCGCGCGAGCAGTCTCAAAAAAACTCCGAGGTGCTCAGCTTTCGGAATCAACTTCTCGATCCCCATGCAGGCAATGTGGACCGGCGGCAGTGACGTACCGAGGTCCGCGTTCCCTTCGTTCGTGCAGACGACGAATCCGCCGGTCTCGGCAATCGCGAAGTTAATCCCTGTGATGCCCGCTTCCGCTTGCATGAATTTGTTCCGCAATTCAATCCGCGCGGCTTCGACCAGTGGCTTGGGTTCTGCGAGTCCCTCGGGAGTGCCGATCACTCGGTGAAACAATTCGCCGACCTCTTCCCGCTTGATGTGAATCGCTGGCAGCACAATGTGGCTGGGAGCTTCATTGCGCAATTGCACGATCCACTCGCCGAGGTCAGTGTCAACGACCTCCATACCGTTCCGTTCGAGGAACGGATTGAGATGACACTCTTCCGTGAGCATCGACTTACTCTTCACGACCCGCTTCACGTTGTGCTTCTGCAAAATTCCGAGCACGATCTCGTTGTGCTCGGCTGGAGTGCTCGCCCAATGCACGGTCGCACCAAGCTTCGTTGCGTTCGCCTCGAATTGCTCCAGCAGATCTGACAGCCGCGAAACCGTGTGCGCCTTAATCGCTCCCGCCGTTTCTCGCAGCGTCTCCCACTCCGGCAGCGACTTTGCCATGCGATCGCGTTTTGCACGCACGAACCACAATGCCTGGTCGTGCCAATGCGTGCGGGCATCATCGCGAGTGAAAACAGTGGCGTTAGCGGCGTGATCCATGCTCTAGCTCCGACGTCACTCGCACGACGCGGAAGCGCGTGGCTCGTACGGAACAAACCACTCGCTTCCGCATCGTGCGGGGTGTGATTGCGATTACTGCGGGTCCAACGTTTTGAGCATCGTATCGGCGACGAACTGATTGCCGGCCAGATTCAGATGGACTCGGTCAGAAGTCAAAATTCCCCTCTCGGCGTTATCCTTGTTGTGTGCCTTCAGATGTTCGAGGAACGCCTTACGGAGATCGCACAACGGCAACTTCAGTTCCTTCGCCAGACCACGGCTCAGATCGGAATATTGTTCCAGCTTGGCATCGAGCGAATTCGCACCATCGAGCTTCTCTCCGATGACACTTGGAGTGCACAGGACGACAGTCGCTCCGGCGTCGCGGCACTTGCCGATCACCTCTTTCAGGCCAGCGACAAAAGCGTCCGGCATTGTGCCACGTGCCGGATCTTTTTCGCCATGCCAGACGTCGTTGATGCCGATGTAAATGACGACGATGGTCGGTTTCTTGGCAATGACGTCTTTGTCGACTCGGCGCTGCAGGTCAGGAACTTTGTTGCCACTAATGCCGGCACCGATGACTTCGATTTTGAGATCCGCGTGTTTCTTGTCGAGTGCCTGACGGATCATCGTGACATAGCCGTTGGGACCAGCTCCGCCTTGAGTGATCGAATCACCGAGGAAAACGATTCGATCGCCCGCCTTCAGTTTGCCGGCCGGCTCCTCGGCCAAGCCGATTACCGGGACAAGCAGAATCCAACTGCACAACAGAAAACCCAAGCGGCGTGACATCTCGTGTGATCTCCTTAATCGTATGTGATCCAAAACAGACGAGCAGGCAGTATGATCGCCGCATCCCAAAAACGCACGTTCTCCAAAATGCACAGCCACACGATTTCTCTGCCCGGTCAGACTTTGACCGCCCTCTCCGCGAATGAGTCCGCTGCCGGGCCTCCAGTGGTGTTTATTCATGGCATTACGGCGAGCGGCAATCTGTGGTTGCCGTCGATGCCCGCCGAGATTCGGGATGGGCGTCGCTGGATTTCGTTGAGCCTGCCGGGGCATTACCCCGCGAAGATCGACCGCTCGACGATTGAGTCTTGGGATGTCGTCACTTCTGAAATATGGGCCAGTTGGTACCAAACCGCTCTGCAACAACTGATCGGCGACGAACCGACCGACTTCGTCGGCTGGTCGACAGGCGGCTTCACGTCTCTAGCGATGGGAGTCCATTTTCCGAAGCGAGTTCGCAGTATCCTGAGCATCTCTGGATTCGCGATCGGCGAATGGTTGGGGCTTATCGGGCGATTCCAACGGATGAGCTTAAGCGCGCTCACACGCTGGATGGTACGACTCGGCTTCGGCTCGGTCGGGGGTCAGCGGTGGCTTTTCGATCTGGTGATCGGTTCGGGTGTTGGAGACTTCAAAGCGTTTCGCTCGTCGCCAGTTTACGAAGAGTCCATGCGGGATTGGTTCGCCACCTTTGGTCAGCACGATTCCGTGATCATGGCGGAGTTGTTCCGCAAGATTTCGCGAGTGGACCTGTCGGATTGCATTGGTCGCATCGGTTGCCCCACGCTAATTGCCGGCGGGGACTCGGACCCCTACATTCCTGCGTCTCACACGCGCTGGATTGCCGATCAAGTGCGAGGTGCGGAATTGGTGTTGTGGCCCGGAGCCGGCCATATGTTCTTTGCCGAGCGGACTCAGGAGTATCAGGATCTGCTCGTTCGCTGGTTAAATCGTTCTTAGTTCTGCCATCAGGCGGCATCGCAGCATGAGTAACCTCAATTCGTCCGACCGTTCCCAACGCAATGCGTGCATCATCGGAGCCGGTTCGTCCGGCATCGCCGCCGCGAAAACGTTGCGCGAACGCGGCATTCCCTACGACTGCTTTGAAATGGGGAGCGGCATCGGCGGCATGTGGCGCTACGACAATGACAACGGCCGCAGCTCGGCGTACAAGTCGCTGCACATTAATACGTCGCGTGACACGATGGCCTATTCCGACTTTCCGTTGCCACGCGATTGGGTGCCGTTTCCTGATCACGAGCACGTCCTCAAATACTTCGAAAGTTACGTCGATCATTTCGGCTTTCGCGACACGATCACGTTCCGGACGAAGGTCGAGAAGGTCGTCCCGGCCGGCAATGGCGATTGGGACGTGACAGTCGTTGGTCCCGACGGACAGCCGCGCACGAATCGTTACGGAGCAGTGCTCGTCGCCAACGGACATCACTGGAATCCGCGGATGGTGACGTATCCCGGCGAGTTCCACGGCGAGCAAATGCACTCGCATTACTACCGCACGCCGGATCTCGTCGCCGGCAAGCGTGTGCTGGTGATCGGCTTTGGCAATTCGTCCTGCGACATCGCCTGCGAATCCTCACGCGTCGCCGACACGACATTCATGTCGGTGCGAAGAGGTGCCCACGTCATTCCGAAATACATGTTCGGTTGGGCAATGGACACGATCCTGCCAAGCTGGTTGTGGACCTACCTGCCGTGGTGGGCGATCCGCCCGTTGTTCGCCGCCAGCTTGTGGTGGGCGAGAGGCAAGATGTCGTGGTACGGCCTGCCGGAACCCGAACACAGCGTGCTGCAAGAGCACCCGACGATCTCCGCCGACCTCTTCAATGTGATCGGACACGGTTACCTCAAGATTAAGCCGAACGTTCAAGAGTTGCGCGGCGACAGCGTCCAGTTCGTGGATGGCAGCGTCGAGAAAATCGACCTCATCGTCTGGTGTACCGGCTACAACATCACGTTTCCGTTCTTCGACAACAGCATCATCGATCCGCTCAACAACGAGGTCTCGCTGTACCATCAGGTGGTGCATCCCGATCAACCGGGGCTGTACTTCATCGGACTTGTGCAACCGTGGGGCGCGATCATGCCGCTGGCGGAGGCTCAATCCAAGTGGGTCGCCGACTTGTTGACTGGAACCTCCGGATTGCCGCCTCGCGACACAATGCTCACCGAGATCCAAACGCATCGCTCGAAGATCGCAGCGCGATACACCAAGAGCGACCGACACACGATCCAAGTCGACTTCTACCCGTATCAGCGACAACTGACAAAAGTGGCTCGGCGAGGCCGCAAATGGCCGAAGAAGCCGCTGAACCTAACGTAAATCCAGCCAGCCGGCAGGGTGGCACAACTCCCCTCAAGCTGTTGGTGTAGCATCGGAAACCCTGAAAGCAACTTTCAAAATTAAATCTTCGTCCACCCCGGCGATCGAGTTGATCAATAGTTTCCAATGCCTTCGGCACGCAGGTTGAAGCAAGCTGTGCCACCCAGCACACCCTAATCACCATGCAGCGCATCGCGATCACTGGCAGTTCGGGCTACTACGGCCGCAAGCTCATCGAGCACATCCGCCACGAGTCTCCCGCGACCCAGTTGTTGGGGATCGACGTAGTCCCGCCGAAGGATTCGCAACCGCACGAGTTCTTTAATGCGGACATCCGCAGTCCCGACATCCGCACCGCGCTCGCCAACTTTCAGCCGGACACGATCGTGCACCTGGCGTTCGTCGTGAACCCGATCCGCGACACGAAGCTGATGCACGACATCAACGTCAACGGAACAAAGAACGTCTTCGAGGCAGTACGAGCGATCCGGCCGCAGCGATTCCTGATGGCCTCCAGCGCGACCGCCTACGGAGCTTGGCCGGACAATCCCGTCCCGATCACCGAGGACTGGCCAATCCGAGCTTGCACCGAGTTTCAATACTCCGCCGACAAGTCGACCCTCGAGGGGGAACTCAAATCGCTGCATGATGAACTCCCCGATGTCGCGGTCGCGTGGACTCGTCCGGTCATCATTGGCGGAAAGGGAGTCAGCAACTATCTCAGCCGGTATGTGTTAAACCTCCCCTTCATGGTGCTCCCCGAAGGTCGCGATGTGCAACTGCACTTCGTCCACGAAGACGATTGCGTCGCAGCGACCTGGGCGATCTTGCAAGGCAACGCGCGAGGCCCGTTCAACGTCGGCCCTCCCGATTACCTGCCGCTCACGAAACTCGCGAAGCTGACCAATCGCCGAGCCGTGAGCTTGCCGTACTGGTCGATGAAACTGGCCACGACAATCTGGTGGGGACTTCGCCTGCCGATCTTCGACTTCCCACCTAGCCTCCACCACTTCGCCCGCTATCCGTGGGTCGTGTCACCGGCACGCTTGCAGAACGAACTCGGATTTCAGTTCCGCTACTCGTGCGAAGAAACGCTGCTGGAGATGTGGGCCGAACATCGGCGGAAGAAGGGGAAGTGAAATAACGAGTGACGAATTTGACGACCCTTCGTCATTTGTCATTTGTCATTGCCAGCGTCTCCCGCACCAAATGTCCCATGTGCGGGTGCGACGGTTCCAGATCGACGTGCAATCCCGCCTCACGCAACGCCTCCGAGCATGTCGGGCCGATCGAGCCGACGCGGCAGCGTTGACTCGCCGCCACAAACGACTCCCGCAGTCCGAGTCGCTCGGCGATCTCCAGCACGTTGCGGATTTGTTGGGCGCTGGTGAAGAGCAATACGTCGATCTCCCCTGCGACGGCAGATCGAATCGCCGCTTCGAGCGGAGCGACGTCCGTCGGCAACTCCCAACGATAAACAGGGACTGGAACGACGCTCGCTCCCCGATCAGTCAATGCCGAGTACAACTCGACGCTGGGAAGACCGTACTCCTGAATCGCGAAGGTACCCGCCCTCTGACGGCTGTCCGGCGGAAAACTCAGCCCGCCGTCGATCACGCTCAGCAATTCGCGCCAAGTGTTCGGTTCCGGAGCACGATGGTCGATGCGTACGCCCCACTCGCGTAAGACCGCCGTCGGCTTCGGCCCGCGAACGATCACGCAGCAGCACTGCAAAGCCTCGAAGAATCTCGCACGCGTCAGCTTGGTTTCGACGACTTCGAGCAGTGCCTTTGTGCCGACGCCGGTCATGAAGATCACGACGTCAAAGTCTCCCGCAAGCAGGCGATCGAGAAACTCAAACACGGCCGTGTTGTTTTCAAGCGGCACTTCCCGCAGAGATGCGGCGATTGTGGGAACGCCACCGCTCCGTTCGATCAGCGAGCGCATCTCGGCCTGCTTGCGGCTTTCAAAGCTGCAGACGCGCAGCCTGCGATCGGAAGCCGATTGCAACTCAGAGAAATCTGCCGAAGAAGTCGTCATGCCGTCAAAGATAGTCGGCGCAAAAAAAAACCGCGATGAGAAGGTCGACTGGGGAACGTAGGCGCTCGTCCAGAATCCCTCCGACGCGGAGAAACCCTAGCTACGCCCCCAGCCGACCCACACATCGCGGATCCGCAGCCTCGAAAATGAACCTCATCCCCGCCAAAGCGAATCCCTCCGCGTGGGGGCGCACCTCGCAGAAGACACAACTTCGCCGACGGTCTGTTCAATCCTCGAGACACCGCTTGGCAAACGACGTGCCGTGCTCTGCGTCCCCACGAAACTTCCGAATTCTTCGCGACTTGTGGCCTTTCTCGGCGTCGGACGGCAGTGACGACTGCCACCTCGCGCAGCAGTGGTGTCGAAAGTCGAGGCGGCAAGACACTGATCACAATTCGCCGGCGATGACAGCGGAATACGGCGGCAAGGTCAGCAATCACGCGAACTCGGGACGAAGCTCTTCGCCGAGCGATTGCCGTCTGATGTTTCGGCACTGCGAACTCATCTGCGGTCGGCGCTGCAGGCGATGCTCGAACAACTCGAAACTGACGAACTAAGCGAAAAAACAGCGAAACACAGAGGCACGCAGAACACAACGTTGAGTCACGTCTTCTCTCTGCGTTTCTGTGTTTTATCTTTGACGGCTGCGATTGACGGGACCGGCCATCAGTCGCCAGCAGAACTCAAAGACGCGCTCGCCCTCGCTGGAGCTTCGGGTTACATTAATCAAGGTTTTCACTCCTGAACTCAGGCGGGAACTTCCACGATGCGACGTGATCTTCAGAGACATCGGAATTGCCGAGGAATCTGCCGACTCATTTGCATTGTGATCCTGCTGGTTCACTCGGCCCGTGCGTCCGATCCGTCCGTCGAATCGTTGATCGTTGAGCCCACGGCAATCGTGCTGCACGGCACAAGTCCGCAACAGATCCTTGTCACCTGCAAGCATCGAGATGGCCGGCTGATCGACGTAACTCGCGAAGCGGAGTTTTCAGTCGACGACGCGGCTGTTGCGAGTGCGGCGGGTACGAAGTTACGAGGAACTGGTGACGGCACAACGGTTCTGACCGCGCGATTCGGTGGCCACGAGGCTCGTGTTCCGGTGCGAGTCAAATCAATCGCCGACGTCCCGCCGGTCCATTTCGTCAACGACATTGTGCCGATCCTGTCAAAGCTGGGTTGCAACAGTGGCGGTTGTCACGGCAAGGCTTCGGGGCAGAACGGATTCAAGCTGTCGGTGTTTGGGTTTGATCCCGAGGCGGATCATGCGGCGATCCTGAAAGAAGGACGAGGCCGCCGCGTGCAACCATCGAATCCCGAGCGGAGTTTGATTCTGCTCAAGCCGACCGCGCAGGTGCCGCATGGTGGTGGACGGCGGATGTCGGTCGATTCGCTGGACCATCAATTAATGTTGGAATGGGTCCGGCAAGGGACACCCCTGGGCCGTGACGATGCGCCGCATGTCATCGCGTTGCGAGCGAGTCCCGCAGAACGCGTTATGGGACTGCAATCGTCGCAACAAATCCTCGCGACGGTTGAGTTCTCGGATGGCAGCTTGCGCGATGTGACTCATGCGGCGGCTTACACGAGCAATTCGGGAATCGCCGCCGAGGTCGACGCTCAGGGGCTGGTGCGAACCGGTCGCGTGCCGGGCGAGGCAGCGATCACGGTGCAATACATGGGACAAGTCGGCGTCACGCGAGTGCTGGTTCCTCGACCAGCAGCACTCACGAAGCCGACCGAGTGGCCGGCGAACAACGACGTCGATCGGCTCGTTTGGGCAAAGCTTCAGAAGATGCAAATCGCACCGTCCGGCCTCTCCGACGACTCAACGTACTTGCGGCGACTGTTTCTCGACACGATCGGAACGCTCCCCAAGCCGGACGAAGTGCGAGCCTTTCTCGCGGACACACTCGCCGACAAACGGAGCCGAGCGATCGACGCAGTGCTCGCACGCGACGAGTACGCCGATTACTGGTCGCTGCAATGGGCGGACATCTTGCTGCTGAACCGGGACAAGCTTGGTGATCGCGGCGCGTTTGAGTTTCATCGTTGGCTCCACGAACAGTTCACTCGTAATCGGCCGTACAACGAATGGGTGCGCGAGTTGATCGTCGCGTCCGGCCGATCGGACGAGCACGGGCCCGTCAACTTCTATCGAGCAGTGCGAACACCGGATCAACTCGCCGAATCAGTCAGTCAGGCGTTTCTCGGCGTGCGCGTGCAATGTGCTCAGTGCCATCATCATCCGTTTGAAAAATGGTCGCAGTCGGACTTTTATGGCATGGCCGGGTTCTTCAATGGGCTCGAACGTAAGCCGGTGAAGACAGCTGCGGATGCGAAAGTCGAATTGGTCTATCACGCCGGCTATCGCGAAACCCGGATGCCGCTGACCGACACACTGGTGCCGACACGGCCGCTCGGCGTGGCGGAAGCGTCTCCCGTCCGTTCCGACGCGAGACTCGTCGGCCACGACGACCCGCGCATGCAGCTCGCCGACTGGCTGACTGCTCCAAACAATCCGTGGTTCGCTCGACTCGTGGCGAATCGGTTGTGGAAACATTTTCTCGGTCGAGGACTCGTCGAACCGGAAGACGATCTTCGTTCGACAAACCCTGCGACGAACGAACCGCTGCTCGATTGGCTGACCCAGCAAGTGGTCGAGAACCGTTACGACCTGAAGGCCGTGATGCGGCTAATCCTCAAATCGCGCGTCTACCAATTGACTGCCGATCCCAACGATACGAACCGTGATGACGAGCAAAACTTCTCGCATCACTACATTCGCCGTTTATCGGCCGAAGTCATGCTCGATGCGATCAGCGAAGTCACAGGATCGCCCGAACCGTTCCCCGGCCGCCCGCGCGGCACGCGAGCGATCGAACTGTGGGACAATCGCCTGCCGTCATATTTTCTCGACACATTTGGCCGCTCCGAACGGACCAGCCCCTGCGAATGCGGACGCTCCGGCGAGCCGACGATGGCGCAGGCTCTGCACCTGATGAATGCTCCGGAGGTCTCCTCCAAGGTCGCAAACTCGACCGGTCGTGTCGCACGATTGCTGCGAACTTCGCCACCGATCACCGACGCAGCGATGATTGAGGAACTGACTCTTGTGGCACTCGGTCGACTGCCGACAGAAAAGGAACTGCGCGTCGCTCAAGCCCTGTTTGCGAGCACGACCCGACGCGACGCCGCCGAAGACTACCTCTGGACGTTGCTGAACTCTTACGATTTCCTGTTCGTGCGGTGAGTCGAGAAAAGTGGAGACGTTTCGATGCTCTCAAATTTTTGTGACGGACTGGATCGGCGCGAGTTCGTGCGAGTCGGCACCGTCGGTGGACTGAGTCTCGCGAGTCTGTTGCGAGCTCAAGCGGCGGAGTTGACGCCGAAGCGCGATGTGAACTGCATTTTCATTTTCACGCTCGGAGGAATGCCGCAGCATGACATGTGGGATTTTAAGCCGGACGCACCGGCGGAGATTCGCGGCGACTTTCAAGCGATCCCGACCAATGTGCCCGGAGTGCAACTGACCGATCTGTTGCCGAAGACGGCGCAGGTCATGGACAAGCTGGCGATCCTGCGCGGCATGACGCACGGCGATTCGGACCACGGTCGCGGCTATCACATCATGATGACCGGCATGACGCCGGGGCCGGGGGATTTCAATTCGACGAAGAACAACAACGTGCATCCGTCGATCGGCTCGATGGTCGCGCGAATGGCGTCCGGCGGCGGAGCGTTGCCGCCGTACATCTCAGCCCCGTGCTTTCTGAGGAGCGGCGGCCCGGCGTTCCTCGGGGCGAGCTACGCACCGTTTGTGATCGACGCCGATCCCGCTTCTCCGGAGTTCACCGTCCAAGACATCGTGCTGCCGACCGGCATCACCGATGAGCGCAGCCTCCGCCGGCAAGAAGCTCTGCGAGCGATCAATCGCTTTGAGCGAAAAGTCGCAGACCTCGGCAAGGACGTACAATCGCTCGACACGTTTTATCAGAAGGCGTACAGCCTGATGACATCGGCGAAGGCGAAGGAAGCGTTCGATATCCGCCGTGAAAAGGAATCCCTGCGCAACGACTATGGCATGACGAGCCTCGGCCAGTGTTGCTTGCTTTCGCGACGGCTGGTCGAAGCGGGTTGCCGATTCGTGTCGATCGAGAACGGTCACTGGGACACGCATCGCGAGAACACGAAGAGCCTGCGCGACCTGCTGGTGCCAAGCGTCGATCGCGCGATCCCCGCGCTGCTGCGCGATCTCGAAGCGCGCGGCTTGTTGGATTCGACGCTGGTCGTGATCGCCACCGAGTTCGGTCGCACTCCGCGCATCAACGTGATGGCCGGCCGCGATCACTGGCCAAATGCGTTTTCGATCGTCATGGCGGGGGGAGGCATTAAGGGGGGGAATGTCATCGGAGCGACGGATAAGATCGGAGCCGCCGTAACCGACCGGCCGGTCACGCCACCCGATATGGCCGCAACGATCCTGTCGATGCTTGGCATTGATCCCGACACCGTGCTGCACACGCCACTGGGCCGACCGGTTCCGCTCGCGCTCGGAGGAAAGCCGGTGACGGAGTTGATTTGAGGTTGTGTAAAAACGGTATCACGGCTGACGGCAATCGTTTTTTGAACGGGAGCAGAACGATGAATCTGAGCCGAGTTCTGTGGACTTCAGGTTTGACGCTGGCCGTCATCCTGTCGGCTCAGTCGTCGTTCGCGCAGGCCGTTCCGTCGAAGGAACCATCGAGCACGCACATCTTCCCGGCAGGTGGTCGGCGCGGAACGGCCGTGCCGGTTCGCATCGGGACGGAAGCCATGCCGCCCGGCGCGAACCTGCGATTGTGGGGCGACGGTGTTCGTGCAGCAGAGTCGCTCGGCGAGCGAGTGAAGCCGCGCTACGAACCTTCGGCTCGACGGCCGCCGCGCGACGCGGATGCGGTCGGGGCGAACATGAGTTATCCAACCGAGTGGGCATCAGAGTTCAACATCGCGGCCGATGCGCCTCTCGGCACGGCAGCTTGGCGAGTCACCTGTGGTTGGGGTGGAACGCGCGTGCGACCGTTTCTGATCGGCGACTTGCCGGAGTTCCTTGAGACGGAATCGAACTCGACGGCTGAGCGGGCGGAGCGGGTCAATCTGCCAGTGACAATCAACGGGCAAATCGCTGGTGAGCGGGACATTGACTGTTTTGTGTTCTCGGCCACATCGGGACAACTGGTCATCGCGGATCTATTCGCCGCGCGGATTGGTTCGCCGCTGGATCCGGTGGTCGAGTTGTTTGCGGCCGACGGCCGAAAGGTCCGTGCGGAAGTGAGCCGCGTTGCCGATGACAACCGGCTTTCGTTTCGCATTCCGGGGGCGGGAGATTACGTCCTGCAAATCGCGAACGTCAGCTTTCGCGGTGGGCCGGAGTTCGTTTATCGCGTGACGTTGTCCGATGCGGAGCAGGCTGAGAAAAACCAACTCGCAGACCGGACGACTACGTCCGGTCATGCTTTGAGCTCGGACGCGGGCATCCGCACTACGGAACGATTGACTCCAACAGAAGTCCTCAGGTTACCCGCCGCGATTCAAGGCCATTTCCTCAAAGCAGACAGCGAAGACTCATTCCGCATCCTGGCCAAGAAAGACGAGTTCATTGCCATCGAGTGCCGCCCGGCGTCACTGTCGTCAATCGCGATGCCAATCAGCGTTCTTGAAGATGCCACCGGTCGCGCACTGGCGAAAGCCTCCGGCGCCGAGTCGGTGGATCGTGCGTGCTTGATCGAATGGAAAGCTCCTGCCGATGGCGAGTATCGGCTGCGTGTGCGCGACCTGCAGCACGGGACTCGTGGTGGCCCGGAGTTCGCCTATCGCTTGTCGGTTCGCCAGGCCCAGCCAGATTTCCAACTGAGCCTCTCGCCCGATTACGTCAACGTGACTCAAGGGAACCGCACGGATCTCGACGTTACTGCCAAGCGCTTCGGCGGCTTCACGGGACCGATTGATCTTTCGATCACCGGACTGCCGGAAGGGGTGACGTTCGAACCGCCGCGCATCGCCGACAACCAGACGAGCCTCAAGCTGGTGCTCAAAGCGATCGACGACACTCGGCCAACCGACGCGACACTGCGCCTCATCGGCAATGCGATGATCGCCAATCAACCGGTCGAACACGCTGCGAGCGTGGCGAGTCTTGCGGAGGCCGCGACCGCGAACAGCGTGCAGCTGACCGTGCAGCACAAGCCAATCTTCAAGCTGACTTGCAACGAGGCATACCAGTACGGACATCGCGGCACGATCTATCCCTACGCCATGCAGATCGAACGACTCGGCGGATTCGATGGCGAGATCCATGTGCAACTCTGCGAGCGACAGGTGCAAGATCTCGACGGCATCGAAGTGGTCGAGACGCTGATCCCGCCGGGAGTCACCGAATTCAAAAACTTGGTCTATTTGCCGGAGACGATGCACGCCAGCGTGCAGCATCACTGCCGGCCGTACTCGCAAGTTTGGGCGACCTTCACCGACAAATGGGGACAGCGGCAGTCGATGCTCTCGATCTGCGATAAACGCAACATGATCCGCACGATGCCGACCGTCGTGAAACTCAAGTCACTCGACGAACATGTCACCGCGCGACCAGGCACGACGGTACGCTGCCAACTGGTCTTGGATCGCACGCCAAACTTTGACGGCGCGATGGTGATTGAATTGATTGAACCGCCCGCTCGCACCGGCTTCATGGCCGAGCGTGTACGAATCGAGGCGGGGCAAACTCGCACCGAGATGGTCATTCGCATCGACGATTCTGCGAACTGTCTGCCAGACTTGTCGTTGAGATTCCGCGCGGTCGGGCAACTGCGGGAAGACGTGACGGTCATCTCTGAAGCCGCGATCCCCGTTCGGCTCGAACCGTGATCTCACGATCATCTCTTCGATTTTGCATCTGGAGCGAGTTGAGTCTTCAACCATCCGGCACGATCGGTGGTGATGCCATCCACTCCGAGTTCCACAAACTTTCGGGCGATGACCACGTCGTTGACCGTCCAGATGAAAAGCTTGAGTCCGGCCCGCTTTACCGGTTCCACATATTCGGATGTCGGAGGAATTGACAGGTCGAGACCGTCCGCATGAATCGCCTTCGCTTTGGCAATAAGCTCCTCGACCGTTGGAGCCAGCGTGCCGGTCGTCTTGTTCTTCTTGACCGACACGATCCAGTACGCCGGATGCCGCGGCAACTCGCGTTTGGCCTCGGCGAGCGACTCGGAGTCAAAGCTGATGATCACGAGTTGATCCGGCCGTTTGCCGCTGGATTCGACCACCTTCACCAGCGCCGGGACAGCTTCGGGACCGGTCTTCAGCTCGATGAAGCAGCGTCCATGTTCAGGAATCGTCGCGAGTGCTTCGGCAAGCGTTGGCAATTTCTCACCGGCGAATCGCTTTCCCTTCCAGCTGCCGGCATCAAGCGTTCGCAACTCGGCGAGCGTGCTGTTCTTGATCGCCTTATCGACACCGGTGGTCTTCTTCGTGTTCGCATCATGACAAACGATGAGCTCTCCGTCTTTCGTCCGATGCACGTCGAGCTCAATCGTCGAAACCTTCCGCTCCCAGGCCAAGCGAAACGCCGCTAGAGTGTTTTCCGGTGCGTCGTACGATTCGCCCCGATGAGCGATGAATTCGATGTTCGAAGGGGCGGGAAGGCTGAGCAGGAGGACAGCAAGGATCGCATTCATGGGTAGATTCCGGTGGCGAGAAAATCGTACGGTGGGTCGAGCCCCGTGAGACCCACCAAAACGCGTGTCGATCGTCCATCGTGGTGGGTCTCACGATGTTCGGCCCGCCCTACTGGAGCTCGCTGAGTTTCACTCGCTGTTGTAACACGCCTCCGCCGGCTTCATCGCGGACTTGCAGGCGGAGCAGTGAGAACGGCTGCGACCAGTCGATGTCGATCAGGCCGAAGTTGGTGTCGAAATACGTCAGGCCGACGCGGTACGAATTGATTTCGTTGGCGAAACGGACTTTGGCTTTCGTGAAATTCCCGCTCGGCACGTTGAGGCTGCTGGAAGTGACTTCGTGAATGGGATAGCCAATGCCGGCCGCGTCGCGAGCCAACCGCATGATCTCGGCGAGGTGCCGATCTCCGCTGATGACGACGATCACCGCCGCACACACGGCAAACTCCAGCAAACTTTTCAAAGCGTTCATGCGTTACCTTCCGCAGCAGAATCCCCCGGCACACGCGAGCGTCCGGTACGTTCCGAATGTCGATGATCAGTCGTGCTTTGTCACGGTGATGAATTTGAGTGAATCCCATCAGCCGGAGGGGGCTAGCCCGCGGTTCGAGCCGGACGCGAGCATGTTCCGGCAGATGGGTCGAATCCGAAAACGAACTTGTAACGCGGCTGTAGTTCCAATTTCGAGCAGGCGACAGATGACCTTACCCCGAAGTGGTTCCGTCATCGAAGTTTTTCGGCTGACGTGACCCTTTCAGAGCAGAGCAGGCACCTTCACTCAACCCATAATTAGGCCGCGCGCCATGCGATCAGAGTTAGGCAGCCCACCGTCCAACACGCGATCGAACTCTGGCCTTTTCGCAGCCCGCATGATTGACGCCCCGCATTTTTGCAGGCATTCTGACCACCACCCGAATTGACCAGCAACCAATCGGCGGCCGAGTTAGGCTGCGTGCTGCTCAATTAGCTGTTCAGGTGGGAAGGAGAATAACAAATGAAACCGATAGCGTGGCTATGTTTGCTTGGCATGGTAACTGGAGCGTGCGGAACAGATGAGAAGAACGATTTTAAGGCTAGAGAAAACTATCTTCGGAAGAACATTGACGCGATTTCAAAGGAGAACTTTCCGGACAATCAGGAGGATACGTATATGATTCTTGGCTTCTCGCACAAGGCAAACCAAACATACGTTGAGGTTGAACCACACTCGAAAGACGTCGGGTACGACAGATACAAATACTTGATGGACTACTCCGGGGAAGAGGCCCCGACGTGTGTAGCCGTGTACTGTTGGGAGAGAGGGAAATACTCGCTTCTTTGCAACGCACAAGGCTGGGAGAAGAAGGTTCCGTATACCCCCGATTAGAGCCCGCAACCATGCCTTGAACCGTGCGGTCAAGACAGGCGTTCATCATGTTTAGCAAAATGGATATGAAGAAATTCGTTTTATCCGATATGCTTCTCCACCATGAGATACCGCTCGCCGCATCGTCTGGGGTGTTGCCGCACCGATCATCCGGGGATCGGTCGGCGTGAATTGCTGCAGGTTGGGTCGCTGAGTTTGCTCGGCACGGGACTCGCCGATTTGCTGCGGCTGGAGACTCACGCTCAATCGAGTCACACGAAGGCCCGCGCGAAGTCCGTTGTGTTCATTTTTCAATCCGGTGGTCCTTCGACCCAGGAGACGTTCGATCCAAAACCGGAAGCTCCCGACATGATTCGGGGTGAGTATGGCGTCACGCAAACGAAGCTGCCGGGGATCAACTTCTGCGAGTACTTGCCAAAGCTCGCGGCACGAAACGATAAATTCTCGATCGTGCGGACAATGCATCATGTCGCGCATCCGCAGTTTCGCAACGAGCATCTCAGTTGCATGTACCTCCTGCACACCGGCTCGACCGAGATGCCCGCCGGTGACACGAATGCCACGATCGGTCAGCCGCGCGAGGGACGCATCGAATGGCCTTCCTTCGGTTCGATGATCGCGTACGCCGCGCCACCCGTAGGCGAGCCACTCCGTGACTCGAAATCCGACGCAAGCGGACCGCGTGCGCCACAGGCCGGCTGGCCCGCCGTCGTCGAAATTCCACGCGTCAGCTTGATGAACTATCCTGGCCGAGGCGCGGGGTTGCTTGGCCCGAAGTACGAACATTGGAAAGTCGATCTGGCACCGGTTTGCAAAGCTCCCGACGCTGCGGGTTCGTGTCCGAATTGCTTCAGTCACGACGACCCGAACGATCCTGAACGGGCGGCCGGAAAAGGTCCGAAAGCCTGGTGGGACAATTCGAGCTGCCGCGATGCCTCGTTCCACCTGCCGAATCTTGGAGTCGGCGGCGTGTCGCTGCCGCAGATCGAGAGTCGCACCGAGTTGCTCGCGCGGTTCGACACGCTGCGACGAAAGCTCGATGTGTCGGATCGAGCGGGACGGCTCGAAGCGTGGGACGAATATCGTCGGCAGGCCATGCAACTGCTCATCACCAGCCGGCCAGGAAAGCAGAACCCGTTCGATCTGACTCAGGAGCCGGACAACATCCGCGATCAGTACGGTCGCGAAGAATGGGGCCAAGGTTTCTTGGTCGCACGGCGATTGATCGAAGCGGGCGTGCGGATGGTGCAGATCAACCTGCGCGGCTGGGACACTCATCAAAATGCGTTTCGCGATTTGAAAGGGAAGCTGCTGCCGTCGATCGACCACTGCCTCAGCGGATTCCTCGACGATCTCGCAACGCGCGGGCTGCTCGATGAAACGCTGGTCGTGATGTGCGGCGAGATGGGCCGCACGCCGCGCATCTCGCCGATCACTCCCGGCGGCAAGAATGCCAGCGGCGAAATCTTCACTCCCGGCCGCCATCACTGGGGCGATGTCTTCCCCTGCTTCTTCGCCGGCGGCGGAGTCCGCGGCGGCCAAGTCATCGGCCAAACCGATGCCCACGCTGGCCTGCCGATCAGCGAAGCGTTCACCCCCAGCGATCTCGCCGCCACGATCTTTCATCTGCTCGGCATCGACACGAACGCCGAATTCCACGACTCGCGCGACCGACCCTATCGCGTCTTTCTCGGCGATCCGATCCGGCCGTTAGTGGGCTGAGTCAAAGTCGCCGTCATCGAGACGGCGTCATTACCCTAACACCTTCATCACGACCTCGCCCGCCACATCGGTCAGCCGGTGGTCGCGGCCTTGGTGGCGGAAGGTGAGCTTCGTGTGATCAAGGCCAAGCGCGTGCAGGATCGTGGCTTGCAGGTCGTGGACGTGTATGGGGTCGGAGATCGGGTGATAGCCGAGGTCGTCGGTTTCGCCGATGACCTGGCCGCCACGGACTCCGCCTCCAGCGAGCAGCATCGTGAAGGCGAACGGGTGATGGTCGCGCCCTTCGCGGCCGGGGTTGATGCCTCGGCGGACTTCGTTCATCGGCGTGCGGCCGAACTCGCCGCCCCAGATCACCAGCGTGTCGTCGAGCAACCCGCGACGCTTCAAATCGTGAATCAACGCGGCGGCGGGGCGGTCGGTCTTGTCGGTGTTCTCTTTCAGCTTGCGGTTGAGGTCCGAGTGATCGTCCCAGGTGTAGTGATACAACTGCACGAAGCGGACGCCTCGCTCGACCATGCGCCGAGCCAGCAGGCAATTCCGCGCGAACGTGTCGGTCTTCTCGTCGCCGATGCCGTATTCGGTCAGCGTGTGCGGCGACTCTTGCGTGAAGTCGAGCAACTCCGGCGCGGCGGCCTGCATTCGAAACGCCAGCTCGTAGCTTTCGATCCGCGTGGCGATCTCCGGATCGGGCTGCTGTTGCTGACGCAGCCGATTGAGATCGTTGATCGCATCGAGCCGTTGCCGCTGTTGCTGCCGAGTGACTCCAGCGGGATTCGCGAGATGCAGAATCGGATCCCCCTGACTGCGAAACGTCACGCCGCGATGCGTCGCCGGCAGGAAGGCACTGTCCCACAGCGCGGTCCCGGCGATGTCCCCCGGTCCGTTGTTTGATAGCAGCACGGTGAAGCTCGGCAAGTTCCGCGACTCGCAGCCCAGGCCGTAGGTGATCCACGACCCCATGCTCGGCATCCCGAATCGAGGCACCCCGCACTGCATCTGAAGCTGCGCCGGATCGTGATTCGGCACGTCAGTCTTCAGCGTGCGAATCATGCAGAGGTCGTCGGCACACGTCGCCAGATGCGGCAGGTAATCCGAGAAGTCCATCCCGCACTCACCATGCTTCGTGAACTTGCGCGGCGACGCCCACACCCGCGCGCTCCCTTTGATCAGCGAATCGCTTAACCCTTCCAGAAACGACGCCGGCACCGGTTGGCCGTGCAGCTTCTGCATGACCGGCTTCGGCGAAAAGAGGTCAAACTGACTCGGAGCTCCGGCCATGAAGAGGAAGATGACATTCTTGGCTCGCGCCTCAATCATCGGCGGCTTTCCAGCCAGAGAATTGCCGGTCGAATTCGCCGGTTCCCCCGCCGATTCGCCGCTCAGCAATTGAGCCAACGCCATCGAACCAAGGCCGCACGTTGACCGAGTCAGGAACGTGCGACGCTGAAGCTGGCGAAAGGAATGCAAGTTATTCATCTCGGCTGCTCCGAACTACCAACTGGAACACTAATCTCCGCTGATCTCCACTAATCATGATCTGCGTTTGGGCTCTGACGGACTTCGGCGTCGGTGCTCCCTCCAAGGTCATCTTTTAAGGGCCGCAAACAGACAAAAGCCATGGCCGGCGCAGATCAAAGATAACCCTCCAAAACCGAAAGCCATCAACGCACGGTTTCCACTACGGGGCGCCGCCAGCACGCCAAAGCCTACGGTGCCAATGAGCATCGAAAGGGTACGTTGTATTGGGTCGTGCTAATCACGATTTGGTAAGTCAGGCGGCATGGTCTGATCCTCTCTGAGTGTCGCGAATCGAACTAAGGTCGAATCCTGCTCTCCATTTGCCTCATTGGCAGCAATTATCGCGGACAGTTTTCCATATCCTCTTCAATCCCGTGTGATGAACTCATGCAGGTTGAGCAGCACGCTGACCAAATTGGTCCACGCGGTTAGATCATCTTGATTCGCGTCTCGTTGGTCTTTGAGGTACTGCTGAAGCCGTGCGATCTCGGCTTCGGAATTGTTTCGGCCGAAGCAGAGCTTCCAGGCGAATCGCAGCCGGCCTTGGTCGGTCGCTCCACCCTCTTGCTGGATTCGCGAGGCGAGCGACGCGGCCATCTCGCCGAAGACCGGGTCGTTGAGCAGCGTGAGGGCTTGCAGCGGCGTGTTCGAGCGATCGCGCCGCGTGCAGACATCGACCGGCGTCGGAGCATCAAACGTGATCGCCTGCGCGAACGGCGACGTCCGCAAGATGAATGTGTAAAGACCGCGTCGATACCGGTCGGCTCCGTCGCTGACTTTCCACGAGTTGCTGCCGAACGCCTCCATCGTGACTCGTTCATGCTGCGGCGGGAAGACGCTCGGCCCACCGAGATTACGGCTCAGCAATCCACTCACCGCCAACGCCGCATCGCGTACGGTCTCGGCCGGAACTCGCAAACTGTTCTGCCGCGAAAGCAGCACGTTGTTCGGATCGCGCGTCGCGAGTTCCTCGCGCGGCCGCGACGACTGCCGGTACGTCGCCGAAGTCACGATTAGTCGGTGCATGCGCTTGAGGCCCCACCTCGATCTCAAGAATTCGTCCGCGAGCCAATCGAGCAACTCCGGATGCGAAGGCCGATCGCCGCGCGTGCCGAAGTCGTCGGAGGTCGCGACGATGCCTCGACCGAAGAATTCCTGCCACGCTCGGTTGACGGTGACTCGTGCGGTCAGCGGGTTATCGGGCGAGACGAGCCAACGCGCGAGCGCGAGTCGTGGTGCGTCGCCCAACGCAGCCCTGTCGCTCCGCGATAGGAAAGCCGAACGGGAATCGACGTCGTTCGTGTGATCAACGGGTAATGCTCCCACAACGTCCTTTGTACGCTCGGGCTTCGTCTCTCGGAGCGAGACGGCTACGTTAAGCCACTTCGGCATCCCCGGCGACACATCCGTGCCGCGGCCTCGGAAGTCACCACGTTCGTGAATGTAGGTCTGACGCGGAACAAACGCCGCCTGCATAATCGGTGCTCGCGTTGGGAACGCGGCGCCGAGCTCTTTCTTCAACGCGACGAGCTTCTGTTGCAGTTCGGGCAACTTCAGTTCAGCAAACTTTTTCGGATCAACGATCGAACCGTGCGACAAGAAATAATCGAGCCAGTCGTCTTGTTGGCGCTGCGTTCGTTTCTCCCACGGAAGACGCACGATCTCGCAGCCTTCGAGTTGCCCTTCGCCCAAGTGGCCTCCCCAGATCAGGCCGAGGACTTCCCACTGCCGATCCCAAACATGGTCTTCGCCGGGACGAGCCGCAGCGTGCAGAGCCTTCGCCTCCCACTGCTTTTGCAATTCGGTCAGCCCCGCTCGAAACGGGTCGATGATCTCGCGACGCCGCCGTTCGTACTCCGGCCGTGAGCGTTGATAACCGGCGACTTCGTCCGGCAGCGGTGCGTCGATGTTGACCTCATCGGCGTCATCGAAGAAGGCGTACAGCCGAAAGAACTCGGCCTGAGTCAGCGGGTCGTACTTGTGGTCGTGACACCGCGCACAGCCGACCGTCAGCCCAAGCCAAATCGTGCCGACCATCGACGTGCGATCCACGATCTGCGCGACGCGGAACTCTTCGAGGTCCGCTCCGCCTTCGCGATTGCTGAGCGTCTGCCGCAAGAAGCCCGTGCCAAGGATGCAGTCGAGCGTGTCGCGATCCGAATCACTCATACCAGCACGACGCGCAAGCGAGTGGTCGTCGTCGCGTGTTGACCGCAACCGCTCGCTTGCGCGTCGGGCCAGTGTGTCGGCATACCCATCTCGAACCATCAGATCCCCCGCGATCTGTCGCAACGTAAACTCGTCAAACGGCAAATTGTCGTTGAGCATTCGCGTGACCCAATCGCGATAGCGCCAGGCGACGGGACGTAACTGATCGGTCAGATGCCCGTCGCTGTCTCCGTAATGGCACAGATCAAGCCACTTCCTCGCCCAGTGCTCGCCGTAATGCGGCGACGCCAGCAGCCGATCGACCAATCGCTCGTAAGCGTCCGGCTGTTCGTCGTCGAGGAACTCCGCGACCTCCTCCGGCGTCGGCGGCAGTCCGATGAGGTCGAGCGTGACTCGTCGCATCAACGTGACTCGATCCGCCTGCGGTGACGGCGCGATGTTCTCCCTCTCCAACCGCGCGAGCACGAACGAGTCGCTGACATTTTGCAACCAAGCGGATTGCCGAACTCGCGGCGGAGTCGGGCGAGTGATCTTGCGGAACGACCAATATTGTTCATCGGCGGTTGCAGGTGTTGTCGTAATCGCAAAAAGGACCGACGCAATCAAAAGCGTTCGCCTCATCACACGGAACATGATGGCGGCGGAACCGGCATATCTCCGCGCGACGAGCCAAACCTTGTTCGGGATCCAATGCTCAGAACAATCCGTACTCATCGTGCCGGACTCCTACACTACAGCTTCGCATAATGTCCTTCGTCACTTTCCCCAACCAAGCCGTCGGCCCTTCTTCCCCGAGGCACCCGCGATATTACTCGAACGGCACGATCGAGCGAACTATCGCATCGAATCTCTCGCGTTGCTTTGCACGCTCTTTGCTGATGAGCGGTGCTTCAAAGACTCGTCGTGTTCTAACCTGTCGCCTTTTGACTTTAAATGCGGCCCAGAGTGGCACGAAACTCCGAATGAGGACGAAGACAAGCAGCGCAGAGGAAACACTGAGCGACACGAGACACCGGACCGACCTTTGCCGCAAATCTACTTTGCCGTCCCTTCGTCCCCTCTTGCTTTTTTGCTAAAAACCAACGCGTCTTACTGCTCCATTCAATTCTTCCCATCAAGGCACGACGGAGAGACACTGATGAAACTTGGCATCGTGACGTACATGTGGGGCGCGGACTGGGATTTGCCGACGCTTATCAAGAATTGCGAGGCCACCGGCTTTGAAGGAGTCGAACTTCGGAGCACGCACAAGCACGGCGTCGAACCGTCACTGTCGAAAGAGCAGCGGGCCGAAGTTCGCAAGCGGTTTGCGGACTCGAAGGTGACCTGTGTCGGCCCCGGTTCGGCGTGCGAGTATCACAGCGTCGATCACGGCGTATTGCAGCGGAACATCGACCTCACAAAAGAGTTCGTGCTACTTTCCAAAGATATCGGCGGCAGCGGCGTGAAGGTTCGGCCCAACGGCTTCAACAAGGGAGAAGACGAAAAGAAAACCATCGAGCGAATGGGTCTGGCTCTGCGCGAATGCGGGAAGTTCGCGGCCGATCACGGGCAGGAGATTCGAGTCGAAGTCCACGGCAATGGAACTCAGAAACCAGCGGTGATGCGTGACATCCTGAAAGTCGCCGAGCATCCGCAAGTCGTCGCCTGCTGGAACTCAAACCCCGGCGAGACCGTGAACGGCTCGGTCAAGCAAAGCTTTGACTTGCTCAAGGACAAGCTCGGCTCGACGACGCACATCCATGATCTTTACGACCCAGACTATCCGTACCGCGAACTGTTCGGGTTGCTTAAGAGCGTTGGCTACAAAGGCTGGTGTCTGTCCGAAAGCCCAGCCACGACCGACACCGTCCGAGTCATGCGCTACTACCGGGCACTATTCGATGAGTTAATGAACTAGTCTGCTCAGCACGATGGGCCACCGAGTGGTCCAGGCCAACACTACTCGCTGGCGGTTCGCGTCAGAGCCTGTTCAGCATCCGTGTCCGTTTTCGCCACCTTCGCTAAAACGTCGGTAAACCTGCCCCACGTTTTGACGAACCTGGCTACAAACAATCATCAAGCGTGAAGGAAATGACATGAAGCGTGCTTGCTGGTTTCTGGGAATCTCTCTGCTGTTGCCATTTTTTGGTTCGGCTCGCGCCGCCGATGATCCGACCAAGCCGGTGGACTACGAATGGGTCAAGATCACGTTGAATGCGGCGTTCGCTCCGCGAGACGGCGCAGGGGCGTTGTCGTTTCAAGGCAAGATGTGGTTCATCGGCGGATGGAATCCGGGAGCGGCGACACGCAGCTTCTTTCCGCGGATCTGCAACAACGAAGTCTGGAGTTCCAAAGACGGAGCGGAATGGATTCTCGAAAAACCAAACACGTTCAAAGACCGCTCTTTCGATGCCAAAGCCGATTGGGAAGGACGGCACACAGCGGGCTATGCCGTCTACCGAGACAAGCTGTGGATCCTTGGTGGCGACTGCAATCAGGGAAATTATCAGCCCGACGTGTGGAACACGGCGGACGGCAAGAACTGGAAGCTGATCAACCCCTCGACACCGTGGGGTCAGCGAGCGTTGCATTACACGGTCGTCCATGCCGACAAGATTTGGGTCATGGGGGGGCAGACGATGCCCGCCTTTGCGAAGTCCGACGAAGCGTTTTATCGCGACGTTTGGACGACGACTGATGGCGTTGAGTGGGCTTCCGTGAAACCACAGGAGCCGTACTGGTCGGCTCGCGGCATGATCGGCGGCAGCGCGGTTCACAAGGGGCGCATCTGGATTCTCGGCGGCGGGACATACGACACTCCCAAGACGCCGACTCGGCAATACCTGAACGACGTCTGGAGTTCGGCGGATGGAGTGCAATGGAAAAGGCATATCGAGGCCGCTCCTTGGGTACCGCGGCAGTACCACGATGTCGCCGCGTGGGACGACCGCTTGTGGGTCTTTGAAGGTTACGCCAAAGGGAACCGCAACGACGCCTGGTACTCGGCCGACGGCGAGCACTGGTTCGAGGTGCCGAACACTCCCTGGAAGCCGCGTCACGCCGCCAGCGTGTTCGTCCACAACGGTTCACTGTGGATGGTCGCCGGCAACAACATGGAATCGGACGTCTGGCGACTGAAACGCAAGTAGTCCCGCGGCACTCAGCGCTCCGCATTAACGCCCTTGGATTCAAGCGTGGTTCTACAAGGCATTCGGTACGACGGCGACGCATTCGATCTCAAACTTCAGCGACGGTGGCAAACAATTCGTGACCGTCGTGCGTGCGGGAAACGGCGTGCGAAAATACTCGCGATAAAGGCGATTGAACGCCGGCAGATCGGCATCCTCGCGCACGTAGTTGCGAGTCTGCACCACGTGATTCAGCCCGCAACCCGCGGCCTTGAGTACCTGAGCCAAGTTGTCCAGCGACCGGCGGAATTCCCCCTCGAACGAGTCGCACACGATCTGGCCAGCCGCATCAACAGAAGCTTGACCGGAAACAAAAACCAGATCGCCAACCCGCACGCACGGGCTGAACGGCAGGTGCGATGTCGGAGTCTCTGGATCGCACGGATAAGTGACGATGGGAGGCATGGTGAGTCTCAAGAGCCTGACGGATTGACGGTCGAACCGCCGGTTGCCTGAGGTTCGGTCGCCGGCCGTTCGATGATCGGTTGCTGCGAGGCGGCGACGCCGACCAGCGGCAATGGCTCCGACTTTGGTGGCGGACCGGGGATGTAAACCTGATCGAGAGATGTCCCGTCATCGATCTGGCGTAGCAGAAAGTAGATCACCGTCGTCGCAGACCAGAAGTAGCTTCCAAGCACCGCCAATTGCAGTACCTTCAAAAAATCTGCCCAGACTTCCAGGGAAGTCTCGCCGCGAACACCAACGCTCCACTCAGCAAGTTGAAATGTCAGACTGAACAGCCAATCGACGAAAGCCGAGGTCAGCAGTCCGACTCCAAACGCGACTCCCACTATGAAAAGAAAGTACCACACTCGATTCACCACATACCCGAAGGCTCGACTCAACCCATCGAAACCATCGCTCCCCTCAATGCTGATAGCTGCCACCATCAACGGCCAACTGGCCACAAGCACGAGCAACAGCAACGCCATCACCAAGCTGGCCAACGTCGGCAGCCAACCCATGACGAGCAACACGCCACCCTGCCCTCCGGCACACCAGACATCTGCTTTCCCCACGATTAGGCCCGCCACCGACAACGCGAATGCCCCCAGAAACGGCAGCAGCGGCGCGTAGAGGAAACTCTGCCAAAGTCGGCTCGTGAATCGCACCGCCTGCAACGGCGAAACCGATTCGTCGCGAGCGAATCGCACGGCATGCATCCGCACAATCGCTCCGCCGAAAATTCCCCAAACAAGCAAACTCCAAAGAAGGTCGGTCCAGTGCGTTGCCACCGTCGACCAACTGCTGGCCGTTGCTGGAGTCGGCTGGAAAAACAACTCGGCTCCGGGACGACCGACGGAGATCCACGGCCATGCCAACCACCAGTGATCGAACCCGCGCTTCAGGTTCAAATCGAAAGGAGGCGACACGAGCGGCGTTGAATTCAGCACTTCCCAAAACGACGAACTTGCTCCGTAACCCGAATGAAACGGCAGCCGATGGATCGCCATCTGGCCCACTGAAAACAGGGCAACGGCCGCCATCGCCAGCAGCAGCACCCGAATCCGCAACGCCAATTGAGCAGCCCGCAACAAATGCAGCCACGGAAGCACGCTGTGCCAGCGAATGGTGTCCACCGCAATGTGCTTGTCAGTCATCGTCGCCTCCTGCGAACGGCATTGATCGGGAATTCGATGAGAATGATAGCTGGCCAATGACAAATGACGAAGTACCCAATGACCAAAGAATCATGCAGCTCAAATGACGAATTGGACCAATCGCCAAACGCTGCAAGCCCGGGCGTTCGTCATTGAGATTTCCTTTGTCATTGGGTGCTTCGTCATTCGTCATTGATCTCCCTATACTTAGCCCGTTTGAAACCCCAAGCCCCACGGAGTTGCCTCATGGATTTGCTCAGCACTTTGCCCGGTTCGTTGATGGAAGGATTCTTTCCCGCCGGCTGGGACTTGGCCAAAATTGACAAATGCGTCGACGACAACCCGGCGAACATCACCGTTCGGCAGAAGACCTGGCACCGCCTGTTTGAACCGATCCCGTGCGCGAGTATCGCCGATTTTGACATGATGCTGGGACACGAGATCGCGATGACGATCAAAAAAGCTCGCGACGCGAACGAAGAGGCGTTGCTGATCCTGCCTGTCGGCCCGATGGGGATGTATCGCTGGGCCGTCTATTTTCTGACTGAGTGGAATATCTCGTGCAGCCACGTTTACGGTTTCAATATGGATGAGTGGTCCGACGCCGCAGGTAACACGTTGCCACCGGAGAATCCCGGTGCGTTTCAGTTCTCGATGGAGAAGGCGTTCTACGGACCGCTGGGAAAGCTGTCGCCACCGAAAAGCCAACGGTATTTCGCCACCAAGAAAATGCTGCCGACCTACGCTGCTCGGATCAAAGAACTCCGCGCGAATGGAGCTAAGCTGACGGTCATCTTCGGCATCGGCCGCGTCTGTCACATCGCCTTCTGGGAACCCCACTTCGCCTCGGAGTTCTCGTCGGAGGCCGAGTGGAAAAAACAGACACATCGCCTGGGAGCAAAGCTGCATCCGCTGACGGTCGAACAAAACGCGCTCACCAGTTTCAAGAGCCGCACGACGCTGGTTCCGGCCTACGCCAACACGATCGGCCCCGGCCTGTTCCTCGGAGCCGACAAGATCATCGGCGGCGCGGATGGCTCGTTCGGGCGCGGAATGATGTGGCAAGGACTCAGCCTGTGGATGACGCTGCGACATGCTCCAACCTCGTGGATTCCATCGACGTACATGCCAACGCAACCTGGCCGACTGTTTTTCCTGAAAGAAATCGCTGGCCCGCTCGTCGCCGACTGCAACTAGCTTTTGGAGTGCGGCGATTCATCGCCGCTTTGGATTCTCTTTACCTCCGACACCTTTTGAGTTGACATCGTCCTTACCGCGACCGTCAGGGAGCGGCCTCAAGCCTCGACGTCGGCCGCACCTTAACGGTCGCGGCACGCAGAACTCAGGAGCCATCATGGCCACATCACGCAACTACTCGCCGTATCAAGAAAAAATCATCAAGCGGTTCTACGACAACCGCGACACGATCGACCAAACGCGGTTGAGCGATCTCGCCGCCGAGCTGTACCTCGCCGAAGGCAAGAAACGCGAGCGTCTGTGGAAGCAAGCGGGCGAAGTCATGGAACGGCTCGGCGTGCCGCAGTCGCGACTCGATCACGTCCTGAAATCCGCCGACCCCGCGATCCTGGCCGAGGTCGTCCAAGACGTGCTCAACGGCCACATTCAGCCGCCGCCGAAGAAGAAGCCGGGAGAACGACCCGGCTCCGAAAAGTAATCAGGCACGCAGAGTCGGGTCGCAAAGAACTCCCACCACCGCCCTGGCCGCCGCCGGTTGTGCGAGCGTTCGGAGGTTCTGGCGAAGACGTTTTCGTGACGAGGAATCTCTCAAGAGTTGGACGAGACCGCCTCGCAAAGAGTCAGCGACGGGCGAGGAGGGTTCGACGATAAGGGCAGCCGAGTGGTCGACAAACAGGCGCGCGTTGAGGCGCTGATGGTCGTGAGCCGAAGTCGGGAGCGGAACCAGGAGGGGCGGCAGACCCGCGCACGCGAGTTCGGCCAGCGTGGTGGCTCCCGCTCGCGAGACGACGCAGGTCGCGCGGCGGTATTGCTCGGCCATGTCGCGAAAGAAGGGTTGCACGTCGGCCGGCAGCGACAACGCGGCATAACGCTGACGAATCGTCTCGAGATCAGCCGCTCCGGTTTGATGCACGATTTGCCAACCAGTGAGTTCGCTTTGCAAAGTCGCCAGCGCATCGAGAACCGCCGCGTTGAGCGACGCCGCCCCCTGGCTGCCGCCAAGAATCAGAAGCGTCGGCGTCTCCAAACCAGCCCGGCACGCAAGCGAGAGGTTCTCGGAATGATCAGTCGCTGGCGTGTCGGACTGGTTTGGTTCTCCCAACTTGGCGATCTCGGAGCGAATCGGGTTGCCGGTCACGACCGTCTTCACTCCGCGAGGCAATCCGTTTGCGGCTTGAGGCCACGGCAGGCAGACGACCTTCGCGAAACGACTCAACCAGCGAGTCGCTTTGCCGGGGACGACGTTTTGTTCCAACAACACAATCGGCACGCCCGCTCGCCATGCGGCGAGGACTGGCGGAACGCTGGCAAAGCCACCGAGTCCCACGACAACAGTTGGACGTTCGCGAGCCATGATCGCACGAGCCTTCCGATACGCTCGCCAATTGTTGAGCACCGATGCAACGATGCGGGTCGGACTCAGCGACGGTGAGACTGATGGCAGCGCGACATGCTCGAACCCTGCACCGCCGACGATGTCGACTTCGATCGGCTTTTGCGACCCAATGAACAGCACGCGCGCATCCGGTTCGCGAGCAAGCAGTTCGCGCGCAACCGCGATGCCGGGAAACAAATGCCCGCCAGTGCCGCCGCCGGCAAAGACCACGCTCCGTCGTGTCGAGGCATTCGTCATGTCGCTAATGTAATTGAGGCCCACCGCCGGTGGCCACGCTCGCCAAGAGCGTGGGGAGCGTGCCCGGTCCCGTCAGACCCACGCTCTTGGCGAGGGTGGTCAAGTGGCGTGTTTTAAAGCGACGACACTGGTCGTTGCAGTTCGAATTTGTTTGAGGTGTCGCATGGCCAACTGCAAGTGGTTCGTGTTCGTTGCGTCGCTGCTGTTGTGGTCGAGCCTGTCGCTTGCGGCCGATGCCGCGCGGCCGAACATTCTTTTCATCGTCGCCGACGATCAGGCCGAGTGGGCGATGAGTTGCTCCGGGCATCCGGAGGCCAAGACGCCGAACATGGACCGCATCGCTCGCGAGGGGGTACGGCTGACGAATTGCTTCACGCCGACGCCGGTCTGCAGCCCGTCGCGTGTCTCGATTCTCACCAGCCGCTACGGCACCGAGGTCGGGATTCTCGATTGGCTCAATCCCAACAAGGAGCCGGAACGAGGACTCGATCCGAAGACTCCCGCCTGGCCGAAGCTGCTCGCGGCGGCCGGATACCGCACGGGCCTGATCGGCAAGTGGCATCTTGGACTGACGGAGGAATTCCATCCGTCCGTCTTCGGCTATCAGCACTTCATGGGCTTTCGCGGCGGAGGCAACAGCCCGCGTAACCCAAGCTTGGAAATTGAGGGCAAGGTCCAGAAGGCTGAGGGGTTTATCGTCGATCTGTTAACGGACGATGCTCTCAAATTCTTGCTGCGCGAGCCGGGTCGCCCGTTCGCACTCTCGTTGCACTTTCGCGAACCGCACGCGCCGTATGCTCCGGTGCCGGAGAGCGAGCAGCAAGCGTTCGCGGGACTCGATCCGAATGTGCCGAATCCGGACTTTCCGAAGCTCGATGTCGCGCGAGTCAAAAAACTGACACGCGAGTATCTCGCCAGTGTCGCGGCGATCGATCGCAACGTTGGTCGAGTGTTGGATGAGTTGGATCGGCTCAAACTGACCGACAATACGCTGGTGATCTTCACCAGCGACCATGGCTACAACATCGGCCATCACGGAATTCTGCACAAAGGGAACGCTGCTTGGATTCTGACCGGAAACCCTCCCGGCACAAAAAACGTCCCAGCCGCTCATCGGCCCAACATGTTCGACACGTCTCTGCGCGTCCCAGCCGTCATCCGCTGGCCAAAGTCGATTCCAGCCGGCCGAGTCGTCAGCCGCACGGTGACGCATCTCGATTGGTTTCCGACGCTGCTGGAGGCGACGGGGATCGCTCTCCCCATCGGAACTACGATTCGTGGACGCAGCGTCCTCAATTTGCTGCGAGGTGAGGGAGCATTCGATCGCTCCGACGATCTCTATACCGAGTTCAGCGTGCAACACACGATGCGGGCCGACATGCGCTGCTACCGCACCTCCGACTGGAAGCTCAAACGGGATTTCTTGAACACCGATCGCAACGAACTCTACGACCTCCGGAACGATCCCGGTGAGACGACAAACCTCGCGACATCTGACCGACCGGAAGCGAAAGCGGCGTTCGCGAAGCTGTCAAAACTCATCCAGCAGCAGATGATTGAACTGGGTGATCCGATCAGACCGTAAGGTGGGATCAGCGCAGCGCCGGTCCGCCAACTTGCTTCAACGATGATGGCCCGGCACCGAAGCCGCTGGTCCCACCTTACAGGCTTGCACCCCTCAAAACCGCAGCCGTTCCCGGTCTTGCAAGTCGGTGGCGGCACAATATACTCCCGCCTCCCAAAGCAAACTGCAGGGCCGATTTTCGTGTCAAAAAAGGTGAGAGCGTCATGACTTTGATGTGCGATATTTGCAAAAGAACCGCAGGCCGAGGCAATTCCAAGGTCGAACGCGGCAAGGCGAAATATCTCGGTGGCAACGGCCGCAAAACGACCGGTATCACTAAGCGACATTACTTCATCAATCTCCAGACCGTCCACATTGAGAGGCCAGGAGGCGGAGCAATGACCGCTCGCGTTTGCACCAAGTGCATTCGCAGCGGACTGATCCGTAAGAGTGTCAAACGGAAGCCGTTCACGCTGGCGGAAAACAACTAATCGACCAAGAGTCGATCTAGATTTACTCAAACCCGGCTTCTCAAGGAGCCGGGTTTTTCTGTTGAAGGATGGGTACTCTGCCCGTCCGCCGAATCGAAGACACGGACGGGCAGGAGTGCCCATCCTACCGGAGCCGCCACATGGCCCAACCGCTCACCAAAGAGATTGTCACAAAAGTCGCGCACCTCGCGCGGCTGAAGCTGACGGACGGAGAACTCGACTTGTTCACGACGCAACTTGGCCAGGTGCTTGGCTACGTTGAGTTGCTCAATGAACTCGACACCTCCGCCGTCGAGCCGATGGCGCACGTCGCTGACATCGCCAACGTCTTCCGTGACGATGAACTGCAGCCGTCACTGCCACGAACCGCCGCACTGTCGAACTCCCCGAAGACAGACGGCAAATATTTCATCGTCCCGCAGATTCTGGAAGAGGGGTAGCACTTAGGGAGTGCGGTGTGTCAGCACCGCTTTAGTTCACTTTGGCCAAATCCTTCAAAGCGGTGCTGACACCCCGCGCTCCAAAGTTTGCATCATGCCCGCACAACTTTCCTCGGCTGTTGACTTGATCGCGCAACTTAATCGCGGCGAGACAAGCTCCGTCGAATTGACCGAAGGCTGCCTGCAAACAATCGCCACGCAGGACCCGAACATCCGCGCATTCCTGTCGACGAATGCCGATGCTGCGATAGCTCAGGCCAAGGCGATCGACGAGAAACGCAAAGCCGGTCAGTCCGTCGGCAAGCTGGCCGGTTTGCCGATCGCGCTCAAAGACAACATGTGCGTCACCGGTGTGAAGACGACCTGCGCCAGCCGCATCCTCGAAAACTTCGTCCCGCCGTATGACGCGGGAGTCGTCGAGAAACTCAAGGCCGCCGACGCGGTGCTGGTCGGCAAGACGAACCTCGATGAGTTCGCGATGGGTTCTTCGACGGAGAACTCCGCTTTCCAAGTCACTCGCAATCCGTGGAACTTGGAGCACACTGTCGGCGGTTCCAGCGGTGGATCGGCAGCGGCCGTCGCCGCGCGGATGGTTCCGCTGTCGCTCGGTTCGGATACGGGCGGCTCGATTCGTCAGCCGGCGGGGTTCTGCGGAGTCGTCGGGATGAAGCCGACCTACGGCCGAGTTTCGCGGTACGGACTCGTGGCCTACGCGAGTTCGCTGGATCAGATTGGTCCGTTCGCGACCGATGTTGCCAGCGCGGCGTTACTGTTCGAAGTCATCTCCGGGCACGACCGCCGCGATTCGACCAGCGTCGATCGGCCGGTGCCGGCGTCTTCGCAAACCGTCGAACAACCGCTGACCGGACTGCGGGTCGGCATCGCTCGCGAACACTTCGCCGAGGGACTTGACCGCGAAGTCGAAGCGGCGATCCAGCATTCGCTCGATGTGTATCGTTCGCTCGGAGCGGAGATTGTCGAGCTGTCGCTGCCGCACTCAAAGTACGCCATCGCAACGTACTACTTGATCGCGGCCTCTGAAGCGTCGAGCAATCTGGCTCGGTTCGACGGCGTGCATTACGGGCATCGGGCGGCGAAGTTCGACAACCTGATCGACATGTACTCGGCCAGCCGCGGCGAGGGTTTTGGTCCGGAAGTGAAACGGCGCATCATGCTCGGCACATACGCCCTCTCGGCCGGCTATTACGACGCCTATTACTTGAAGGCGTTGAGGGTCCGCCGCCTGATCCGCAGCGACTTCGATGCCGCGTTCAAGCGTTGCGACGTCCTCGCCTCCCCCATTGCCTCGACCCCCGCATTCCGGCTGGGCGAGTTAGTCAACGATCCGCTGGCGATGTACCTCTCGGACATCTACACGATCAGCGCGAACCTCGCCGGGATCCCCGGCCTGTCGCTGCCGTGCGGGCTCAGTTCCACTGGCCTCCCCATCGGCCTGCAACTCCTCGCCGCCCCGTTCGAGGAAGAAAAACTCTTTCGCGCTGCACGGATGTTTGAACGAGCGACCGAATGGCATACGAAGAGGCCAAAGTAGCCTCACCCGCGTTGCTTGAGGATCGGACCGGTCAAATCGGCCAGGCGGGTTCTTTGTTGGCCGCTGCCATCGAAGTTGCTGGGTGCGAGCCACGCTTGAAACGCTTTGCGCAGAGCGGGCCATTCGCTGTCGATGGCGGCGTACCAGGCGGTGTCGCGGTTGCGATGCTTGTAGACCGTCGCTTGCCGGAAGATCCCCTCGAACGACAAACCCAATCGTTGAGCGGCAGCTCGCGAGGGGGCGTTGAGCGCGTCGCATTTCCATTCGTAGCGGCGGTAGCCCAGCTCGAACGCACGCTGCATCAGCAAGAACATCGCTTCGGTCGCGGCCGGACGGCGCTGCAAGCGCGGCGAATAGTGAATGTGCCCGACCTCGATGGCCCCGCTGGCCGGAGCGATGCGGAGATAGCTCGCGACGCCGGCCGGAAGACCGTCGGCCAAGTCGATGATTGCGAAGAACTGCGGATCGTCACCGAGGCAGGTCGCCGTCATCCACTCGCGATAATTGGCCAGCGTGGGGAACGGGCCATAGGCCATGTAGGTCCAGCTCCGTCCCTCGACATCGGCGGCATTCGCGGCGAACAACGACTCGGCGTGCCGGTCGGGATCGAGCGGTTCCAGCCGGCAGAAGCGTCCGCGCAGCGGCTCGCGCGGCGGATGGGGCGGCGCAGTCCAATTCGGCAACGAGACGCCAATCGGCTGGCCGAGGCTGTTGTTAGCTGTTTCCATATTGGGGCCTTTATGGTCCAAGATTTTACCACCAAGGCACGAAGAGGAGTCGCGGGGGGCGACGCGGGCGGGAGGCGCGTCGTGCTGGAAAACAAAAAACCGCACCGGCCCAAAAATGGAGGGGGGTGCGGTCGGTGTGGTTTTTCCGAAGTTCGTCGAGCCACACGGCAATCGGCCGAGAGACCTCGTGCGGAGCACACACGGTTGGAACCGCGATTCTCAGCACGAAGTGATTCTCATCCGATGAATGTGGCAGAACTACGAGCTGATACTCACAGGATCGCCAAGGTACATGGGCGTTAAAACGGTGAAGCCGTCACCGGTTCGCGTCGCCACGTCGCGATCGAGTGTGATCGCAAAGATTCCCTGGGCATCGATCACGACCGCACCTGATGCAAACAGTTCAGCACCGGCACCGGCACCGGCAGTACCGGCATCGGTAACAGCCCCGTGGGCGGTGATTGTCAACGTGCCGTTTGCGGTGATGTCACCAAGGTTCACCGCAGAGTTGCTGGTCACCGCGATGTTGGTGCCGGATAGAATCAGTTCGCCGGTCAATGTCGAGACCGTCGAATTCAAGTTAATGGCGGAACCAGCGGTATTCGCATTGATCGTGATCGTCGTTCCGGAGAACGTCAGATCGCCGCTATCCGACACCGCTCCACCGGACACCAAATTGAAGGTACCGGTAACGACCGACGTACCGAGATCAGTCGCGCTGGCCTCAGTGATCGTCACGTCAGCACCTGTTACCGCGATCGTCTCAAAGTTATTGGTGCCGCTACCACCAACGGTGAGGTCGATAGTTTGTCCCGTCGCCACGATTGTCGCCGTTTCGTCAACGCTGAGATTCGTAGCGGATGTTCGCGACACGGCACCGGCTGACGTGATGCTCAAATCTCCCGTTGCGGCGACCGTACCGAGTTGCGTTGAGGTGTTGTTCGTCACGGCGATGTCTGAGCCACTGAGATTGATACGGCCGGACAGTGCCGTAGCCAATTGGTCTAGCGTGATCGTCTCGCCGTTGGCTGCCGTGAGATCAGTGATACCCGACACAGTCAGATCACCGCTGTCGGTGATCGCACCCGTAG